>DREN01000022.1 GCA_011051075.1 Deltaproteobacteria bacterium
ATTTGAGACCTTTCAGCAGTCCCTTAACCTTTTCCTCGGGGGTTTCTGACTCGCCCTTATCCCCCTTTTCCCCGGTCTTGCCAGGAAGGAGCTTTTTCAGGTCTTCACCGCTGGGGATACCCTCTTTGAGGCGCTGTTTCAGCATGGCCTCCAGATCAGGCCGGAACTGTGGAGACTGAAAGGTGCCGGTTATCAAGACCGGCACCGAAATCCCTGCCCGGTCCATGGTGCCGCCCTGGCCCTTGAGGGTCCCCACAAATTTGGGAACCACTTTGAAATCCAGGTTTTCCCTGACCAGATCAGCGGACCCCGCAACTTTCGCACGCAGGAGAGGGGAGATAAGCGTGGTATTAGCGGTTTTGGCAAGGCCCCGGTTAATGGTAAAGGGGATGTTCAGCTCGGCAAAGTCTGTGCGCGGTTTCTCCTTCACCCTTTCGGCCAGGCCAAAGGCCGACGCGGTATTTCGCACCATACCTGCAAGATCGATCCCCACGATAGCCCCGTCGGCAAAAGTGAGCTTTCCTTTGCCGCTTAGAGTTCGCTTGATCCTGTCTGCGTCATCTCCGGCCATGGTGATGGCCACATTGGAGCTCAGGGTGCCTTCGATGATATCCTTGTTGAGCAGGTTCCTCACAAGGGGACCTGCCTGTATCCCTTTGGCGTTGAGTTTCATGCCGCTTATGGGGGTATTCTTCCGTACGTCAAAGGAACCCGAGGAGGAGAGACGGCCATCATAAAGTCTGATCTTCAGGGGGTTAAGTTTGAAGAGCCCGTTTTTTGCGGTCACCTTCAGAAAGAGATCTTCCAGCGTAAGCCCCCTGGCCTTGATCTTTCCCACCCGTAAGGTACCGTCTATCACCGGTTTCCTGAGGGGACGGTAATCGGTCTTTTTCTTAGGTCCTGGAGTCTTGGCAGCCTTTTCCTTTTCACCCGGTGCCTTGGAGGATTTTGGCGGCAAATACCGGTCCACATCTATCTGATCCAGGTCAAGGGCGAACTTCAGGTCGGGCTTGGAAAACTCCCTGGCCCTGAGGGAAAACTTGAGCCTTGATTCATCAAGACTGAGGACCCCGTCACTGATGGAGACATCCCCGGTGTTCCCCTTTACACGGGCCGTAAGGGCCACACGGTTCAAGGCCTTGGGGTCTGATGTATGAATTGGAAACGGCTGACCAAGGGCCTCCATCAGCTCTCTGGGGGAAAGGGGGACAAGCTCAAGGGCCATATCAAATGTGGGATTGGCCGCTGGATTCACCAGTTTGCCTTTGACCTTCATCTCCACCTGCTTCAGGGCCTTGAGCACAAGATCTACAGGTATGGTTCCCCTTCCCGGATCCCTTCCCAGAGGCCCAAGCGTCCCGTCCAGGGATATGGGCTTTCCATCCATGAAGGCTGAAAACAGAAGGCCTATGGGTTGATCCAGGGAGAGATTCTCAAGCTTCAGACTGAGGTCTGATATCTCCCTTGTCTCCCCTTTCGCCTGGTCCATATAGAGCAGATGGCCGTCTGAGATCCTGAACTCCTTCACCGCAAGCGTCTTGATGGGAATGGCTCCCATGGGGTTGCCCTCGTCAGACTTGCCCCCCCCTTCTCCTGTTAGGCCTTTGGATTTTCGCGATGGTTTCCCAAGACCCTCCCAGTTGCCGCGGCCGTCCTTTCTCCGCTCAAGGACAATACGGGGGCCTTCCAGTATGAACCGTTTAACCTGCACCTCCCGTGAAATAAGGGGCAGGAGTTTTACCCGTACCTCAAAGGATTTAATGCTCACAAAGTCCTTTTCCTGAAAGCCGGGGGGGTTCCCCAGATGGAGATCAGAGAGATAAAGGCCTGCCCAGGGAAATAGAGACAGGCTCAGTTTCCCTTCCAGGGTGAAAGGCCGCCCCGTCAACTCCGACACCTGTTTTTCAATCTGAGGCTTGTACTGCTCCACATCCACAAACAGGGGTATCACCAGGAGCGCGACCACGATAAGGGCGATAAGCCCCCCAACCACTATGAGCAACCACTTTACGGCCTTTCCCATTTTAGACCTCCTGTTCTGTATCTTGAGGAATCATAACCAGTCACCCCTGAGGCGTCAATAAAAATACCGTACCGCCCCGGGGGGTTCATTCCTCTCTGCCCCTTATTGTCAGGGCCAAGGCCACCCTTCGGCTCAGATAATAGGTCCAGCCTGCAAGGAGAACCCCCATGATTTGAGCCCCGAGGGTCAGGCACAGGGCCCGCAGCAGACCCCGTTGGCCGTCTATGCCGAAACCTGAGGGATCCTGCTTCATTTCAGAGATAAGACGGAACAGGTCATCGGATCGAAACCTGTAGAGGTCTGGAGAGGCCGTTTCGCCGAACCAGCCTGCCAGGTCATGGACCAGCCTTGTGACAACTATACCCCCCATTTCCAGATAATCTCCGGTAAGGGATATGAAGGGCGCCCCCGCAAGGACCAGGCTCACGCCGAAGAGGAAGGGGCTCTTCCTCCTTGCGGCCAGGTGCAGTAGCGTTACCCCGAAGAGGATGGTAAGAACGAAGGGAGTAAACACCGTGATAAAATACGTGATATCCGAACCTCCGGTGGAAAAGCCGGTCAGACGGCCGGCATAATGACTGCCGACCCGGATGAATGGAAATATCTCTTTTAAGAAGGAGGCCCCGTACATGGATGACATGTTCAACTCATGCACCTTACCGCCAGAGGCCACGCATCCGGCCACGTGGAGGAGTTCGTGAACAGGGACGTATATCTCCCAGCACAAGAGGAGCCCCAACAAAGATATGGCCCCGTTCCTTGCAAAGGAGGCGTGGCCCTGCCCCTGCACAAGCACCTCCATCCCTTCCTTGAAATCCTCCCATGCGTAGAGGTAAGGGCTGAAAAGGAACCGGGCGGCAGTTGCGGGAATCTGTTTCAAGGGTGACATTCCATCAGGCTAATATAAGCAGGGAGATAAGGCAAGTTTTCCTGGAGAGGGGCCAGGGCTCCGCCATGCTTGCTGATAACAGATTGAAATCATGTTGGTATGGACGGCCTTTAAAATCCTCTCGCAAAGCCGCAAAGATCGCAAAGAACAAAAGGAAAAGCTTAGCGGCTTCGCGCCTTTGCGTGAGATCACTTTCTCTTCAACCTACGTGATATAAGCACGTTTGCGCTGACTTTCACGTTCCCTGACAGAGGGGTGTGGAGAACCACCCACGTTCCTCTGCTCCGATTCTGTCCAAATTTCAGAGCCACCATGGATTAAATCTCCACAATCATACGAAATACTGGTATGGAGTATGAAAAAACCGGAACGGATATGGCGAACCCAAGGGGATTGAACCGTTTTACCCCTCATTATGAAGGCAGGATATGAAGACGGGCAGAAAAATGCGAATGGCCATAATCGCCGGCTATGTTCCGGGGGAGAGCTATGGCCTCTTGGGCCCTCAGATGGCCGCCACGGTGATTCAGGAGAATACCCCC
>DREN01000196.1 GCA_011051075.1 Deltaproteobacteria bacterium
GAAGGGCGACCGGGTCGCGATAATGATGAAAAACTGCCCGGAATTCATGGGGCTCTATCTGGCCTGCGCCCGGCTGGGGGCTATTTTTGTCCCTCTCAACTTCAGGCTGACAGGCAGGGAGCTGGAGTATATCCTGAAGAATTCCAGGCCACGGGTTTTTGTTTTCGGCAGGGAGTATATTGAAACAGTGAAGGCGCTTGGCTTCATAAACGGAAGGTCTCTCATGTTGCTGGCCTGCCCGGGCGTCAACGATGAGGATGGTGAAATCATCGATTACACCACGGAGACAAGGCGCTTTGACGGCCAGGCGCCCTTCCTCACAAAGTCCCTGGGTCCGGCTGATCCTGAAGAGCCCCATGTGATAATGTACACCTCTGGGACCACCGGACATCCAAAGGGGGCGGTGCTCTCCCATAGGAAGACCCTGTTCAACTGCCTCAACGCCGACATCTTCTTCAAGCTCCATTTTGACGACATCATGCTCATAGTCCTTCCCCTCTTTCATTCAGGGGGACTCTTTATACAGGCAAGCCCGGTCATCTATAAGGGGGCGACCATGATACTCCACCCCGGGTTTGACCCCATCAGGACCTATGAGGATATGGAGCGGTTCAGGGTTACCAAATTCCTGGGTGTGCCCACGGTCTACCGTTCTCTCATAGAGGTGGGAAGGACAAAAAAATATGATATATCGTCTTTGAGGGTCTCCGCCATCGGAGGAGAAAAGGTGAGCCCTGAACTGCTGACCATGTGCAAGGCGTCCGGCTTTCCGGTGCGCCAGATCATGGGCCAGACAGAGACGTCGATCCTCTTCTGGGCCTCTGAAGAGGATTCCTTTAGAAAACCGGGAACCGTTGGCAGACCTGTCTTTCACGCGGAGGTCAACCTCGTGGACAAGAACGGCAGGTCGGTAAAGGCCGGCGAGATAGGGGAGATAATCGTAAGGGGGTCCATCATGATGAAGGAGTACTGGCAGGATCCGGTGAGGACGGAAGAGACCATCAGAAACGGCTGGCTCCATACGGGTGATCTTGCCCTCAAAGATGAGGAAGGGTTTTATTACCTGATCGACAGGGTAAAGGATATGTATGTAACCGGCGGCGAAAACGTTTACCCGGCGGAGGTGGAACGGGTGCTGAGGGAGCATCCGCTGGTGGAAGACGTGGCCGTGGTCGGGGTTCCGGACGAAAAATGGGGTGAGGTGGGCAAGGCCTTTGTCATCCCAGCAAAGGGAAAGACGGTCTCTCCAGAAGAAATTCTGTCCTTCTGCAAAGGCAGGCTTGCACGCTTCAAGTGGCCCAGGGAGGTGGTGTTCTGCAAAGGGTTTCCAAGGACCACCCTGGGCAAGGTGAGAAAGATGGCGCTTGTGAATGACACCCCTGCGGAACATCCCTATCTAAATCAAGGTCCCGGCAGCGGATAGGCCGGGTCCCTGGTTTGCCGGATTGAGGTTTTGGGCATGGCCTTTGTGGCAAAGGAAATGAGAAGACTCATGGGCAAGGGGATTCACAGCCACCAGATGATAAGAGATGGCGATCATCTCCTGGTGGCAGTATCAGGGGGCAAGGACAGCCTCGCGCTCCTGTGGCTTCTGAGGGAGAGGATCAAGCGGATACCCATCAGCTACAGGATTACCGCCGCACATGTGGACCCGGGCTTCGGGGCTGACTCGACAGCCCAGATGACCTCCTTTTTTGATGCCCACGGTTTTGATTACAGGATCATCAAAAGCGACATCGGCCCCAGGGCCCACGGGCCTGACAACCGGGAAAACCCCTGTTTTCTCTGCTCTCACATGAGAAGGAAGCTCCTCTTCCAGTCGGCCGGGGAGTTGGGGTGTAACCGGATCGCCCTGGGCCACCACAAGGACGACATCATCGAGACCTTCTTCCTGAACGTGTTTTACGGGGCCTCCATAAGCACCATGCTCCCGGTGCAGGAGCTTTTCAAAGGGAAACTGACCATTATCAGGCCCCTCTACCTCATAGACCAGGATCTCATACAGCGGTATGTAAGGACCATGGGCTGGGAAAAGATCGATCTGGGCTGTCCCACCGCGGGTTCTTCGAAAAGAGAGGAGATCAGGGATATGCTGAAGAGGCTTTACAGGACAAACCGCAAGATAAAGGGGAACATCTTCCACGCCCTTCAAAACGTAAATACCGACTATCTTCCATCATAGGCACTGGGACCTGCGGCCTCGCCAGGCCATGCCGTCGCCGGATGGCCGTACGGTTCATCCCCCGGCCCGGAAGGCGTCAAACCTCCAGCTCTCCATCCCCATGGGGACCCAGGGTCCGCCCATCAAACATCAGAAGTCGCGGCAGTCCAGGCGCCACGAATCCAACTTCAGTTTTTTCATGAGCCAGTCAAAACCGATCCTGTTGGCCTCGGGACAGAACACGTCCGGATCGCCCCAGTACTCCACCCCGAAGACCGCCTTCCCCCGGGACCAGGCAGAAGCAAAGGAGAAGCATACCAGCGATCCTCTTTATCCCTTTAACCGTCATAGCCATCCACCCACCTTTGATTCCCTGAAACTGGGGAGGTCTCCTCTCCCCGTTCCACAGGCGCCGGATCTCCGTAAATCCAGTCCAGGGCCGCACGGGCCTTCGGGTGCATGGCACCCTCACCGTCCACAACAGGGAAGGAAAAAAGGATGTGGCACAACCTTCCCAGGGGATCTGCGGAAATTTCACGGGTGTCAATATTTTCAGGCGGACCGTCCACCAGAACAAACTGCTCCTCATCCTCCATGTCTCCGTATTCCGCGGCACCCCTGATAAAGAGGAAGCCCCTTTTGTCAGGCCCATACTGGTAAAGGCCGGGCCTCAAGGAGCCGTAGCGGCCTTTCCGCCCACCCCGAGGGAAAAAGAGGAGGAGATGGCTTCCTCTCACAGGCATGGCATATTTTCTGTTCTGTTCTTCCACGTCAATCTTATACGGGATATCCATAAACTCGATCATGTGAAATATGTCCATCGGTATTATCCCGTTTTTCAGGTGGAGGAGAGAGAGCATGGGAAAGGCCCCTGTGAAGCGGGGGTTGATTTCGATGGGGCAGACCACCCCGTCTGCCATCTGAACGATGAAGTCGATTCCAAATATTCCCCTGTATCCGAGGGAAGAAAGGTACTCCCCCACCATCCCTGCCTGCCTCAGTGCCTCATCCTGTACCTTCGGGGGCCATCTCCTTCCGCCCCACGAGTGGCCGCAGAATACGCCGTTCTCTGGAAACCCCCCGCAGTACGGGAGGTCCACAAGCTGTTCCTGGAGCCCTGAACGTAGTATCCCGTGCCTTGTAATGCAGAGGGCCATACTGGCGGGGACTCCCTCCATGAACCTGCGGATTGAGACCGATCTGAGCCGTACCCCCCGCCAGGTCCCCCGGCCCGTCCACTCCACCAGTGTTTTATACTCCCCGGCTGAACGTATGAAA
>DREN01000287.1 GCA_011051075.1 Deltaproteobacteria bacterium
CCTCGGCGTTTTCAACCAGCTTGGCCTCCCCCCGCTTGATGAGCAGGTGTGTCCCCGTGCTCTTGAAGGAATCGATACTGCCCGGAACGGCGAATACCTCCCGCCCCTGATCCAGGGCCAGGGAGGCGGTAATCAAGGAACCACTCCTCTTTGTGGCCTCCACAACCAACGTTCCCCTGCTGAGCCCGCTTATGATCCGGTTTCGTATGGGAAAATTCTTGGGCTCCGGAGGGGTGCCCACTGGGAATTCCGTGATAATGACCCCTTCGGTCTCTATCCTCCTGAAAAGCTCCCGGTTCGACCGGGGGTAAACAACGTCTATGCCCGTGCCCATAACCGCTACGGTAAGGCCTTTTCCCATGAGGCATCCCATGTGGGCCGCGGAATCTATCCCCCTTGCCAGGCCGCTCACCACGCCGACCCCCCTCTTTGCCAGGCCTGACGCTATTGCTTCGGCCGCCTTCCGGCCGTAGTGGGTGGGATTTCTCGATCCTACCACACTCACAAGGGTCAGGCCCGGGGGTACACCCCCGCCCCTGGTGTAGAGGACCATGGGGGGGTTGTGGATCTCCCTCAGGAGGGGAGGATAGGAGGAGTCTGTGTAGGTGATGATCCGGGATCCTGCATTTTCCGCGTTTCTCAGCTCCTCTTCAGCCTCTTTCACCAGAGATCTCTTAACGATCTTCCCGGCTATATCCCTCCGCATCCCAGCCACCTTCATCAGGGCCTGCAGGTCCGCCCTGAAGACCGCCCCGGCGTCTCCGAACTCTTGCACCAGCCTCTTAAGGAGGGCGCTGCCCAGACCCGGGATCATGGACAGGGAAAGCCACGTTATCTTCTTGTCACGCTTGTTCACAGGTTCAGGGTTATCTGCCCCTGCCGGGGCCAGGGTTTAACGGGTAAAGGGTCCTTTAACGGGGATCGAGATGGCGGGCATATAAAACAGGGTCACAGGGATTAGTCAAGTCTTTTCTCTGAGAAAGGCCATTGATTGTTGGAAGGCACCCCCTCTGAGGGCATGAAAAATGCCGGGGTCTATCTTGCCCCACACCCGGGCATGGTTGCAAGGATATGAAGGGACTCGGGCAGCTCAGGCTCAGGTCGGGCCCCGGTCCTGAGCCTCTTCAGCACTCCAAGTGGATCGCTTTCAAGGTCTGTCTCTTTCCAGTCTGTTTTGCCATAATGGATCAGGGCATCTTTAACCTCCCCGACCACATGGATCGCCCTCAGCATGGCCCCGCTGGAAAACTCCCTGTTTGCCCGCACCACGATTCCCGTGGAGGTATGGGGTCTCGCCTCCAGGATGAGGAGGTAGCCCAGGGCCTGGTCAGGAAGGACGGGCTCTTTGGCAAGGTTTTCTTCAGGCCTGGCAACTATCTTGAAGAAGTTGCCCCTTCGGATACCGTGGATAAGGCCATGATCCATGTAAACAACCGAAAGCTGACCCATAATCTCCATCAAGGCCTTGGAGGCCACCACCGACAGTTCAGGACCCTCCAGCTTTTTCAGTTTCTTCCAATCGGGGGGGGCCAGACGAACACAGGGAGAAAGCCAGGTGAAGGGGATCAGGGGGTCTCCAACCTGCATGGGGTTGTAGCTTTCAACTATCTTCGCCTTGTAGAGGGAGGGTTTTACCTCTCTTTTCAAGACCACCCTGCCCATGAAGTAGACCACATATCCCAGATCCTTCCCCGTTATGGGATGATCCAGTTGGTCAGAACTCTTGTAAACGGTAAACAGGTCTCCCGGTTTTACCTGGTACCCCTTTTCAAAGGCCACGTACACACTGTCCCCCTCTGCCACGAAGATCCTGTCCGTCTCATCGGCGAACAGGCGTCCCCAGGGACTAACCTTCCCGTGGGACAGAAAGCCAAGGGCCTCAACATCGGTCAAATCTGACACATCAATGCCCAGGGGACCGCTGACCTTCTCTACTTCCTGGGGGGAGGCGGCCATGGCATTGTCAAGGCCTGAATCGACCACTGCCACGGTGAAGGCGCCCAGGCAGAAAAACAGGATGCCTGAAAAAACCTTCAAGATATGTATCAGTTCTGTCCTTTTCAATCTACGGCCCTCCCCATGGGTGCTGAATACGTACTGTTAGGACGGACCGTTTCGCCCTCCGTCCTAACGTCCGCCGCGTGCTCGATTGGATTTGCACGTCTCCGCGCGAAGCGCTCCGCCTAACAAGCCCAATCAGGCCGATCCCCTTCGGGCTTCGCTCCACTCGGCCGACTGGCGCGGAAAATTGCATACGCAATTTCCGCCCTCAGCCGACGGCGGCTCATCCGGCGGACGATAGAGCAGCCCGTCTTGATACTCCCTTCTCCAACAAAAAAAACGGCGAGTGCATTTGTTATAAGACCAGATATCAGCCCTTTTTCCGCGTCAATTGGATTTTTACCTGGTTTCCTGAATTTGGACAGATCCATTCCATTACATCAGGATCTCCCATAGGAAAAGTTCCCCCAAACTGAAGCATAGTTATCCAATTATGTATGTTATGATAGAAATATCCACAAAAATCGCCGCACCTGTGAATGCTTAGGTCAAATTCGTCTCCCTTTTGCAGTCCGATAGTGCAATCGCCTGACATGTCTATCACCTTGGCGACTACTTTATTGCCTATTTGTGGAAAAGTGGTAGCCATAAAATCCTCCTTTCTCTTTATGCACTCGCCAAAACCGTTGCGGTCCCGCGCAGGTTCACCTGCCTTATACCTTAGGTTTAAGGCAGAGCGTTCCTTTTGAAACTGGAATCAAGGTTGTTCCATCTCCTCCCTGAACTCTGAACCCGTGAAGAGTTGGCAAACAAATTACAGAGCGCCTATCGTCTTTGTCAAGCCGCAAATTGGGAAAAGGCCTTCACCTATGGACTTATGGGGGGCCGCAGGGCATAATAGCCCGGCCGTTGAAAGCTCAACCCCATGAGACCCCATGAAGAAGACCCTGACAATCGTGGCGCTGGCCCTCCTGACCGGCCTTCTCTTCATAAAGGAGGCCAGGTTCAAACGTCCTTCCGAACCGGTCAGGGAGGGGTGTCTCTCCTGCCACGGGAAGATGAAAGACCCTGACCCATCCCATCCCGTATCCGCCTTTGGATGTCATACCTGCCACCTTGGCAACAGGTACTCATTGGACAGGGAAAGGGCCCACTTCACCATGGTCAGGAACCCGGGGGATCTCCGCGTTGCAGACAGGACCTGCGGCAAAACCGGGTGCCACCCCGGGATTGTGACCAGTGTCAAGAATAGCCTCATGGCCACCAACGCGGGGATACTGAAGACCATTCAGGCGGAGTGGCTTGAGAGTGGGGACGGCCCGTCCGCCTCCCCGGTGGCGGCAGGTATTGGGGTAAGTGACCTTTACCGGGACAGCCCCCCTGAGAACCTTGCCATCGATCATTACAGGAAGATGTGCGGGGGATGCCACCTGTGGA
>DREN01000285.1 GCA_011051075.1 Deltaproteobacteria bacterium
AAGGCGCGGGGAGAGCAGGTGAAAGTGTGAGGAGAAGAGCATGACCGAACTTAAGAAGATGTACAGGACAGTTATGGATGACCACTTTCCTCTGGAGATAACCATCTCTTTCGGGGATCAGGTACTAACCTACAAAAAGCGGTCATGGCGGATCCCCGACCAGGAGAGCGGGGAGTTCATAGAGAAAGGGCTGCGCTACGGCGAAAATCCCGGCCAGGAGGCAGCCCTCTACGAGCTTGTTAACGGGAACCTGGTCTTGGGAGAATGCCAGTTCATAGAACCGGGATCAGGGCTTGTTTCCGCCATTACAGAGGATCATATGCTTCAGAGCGGCAAACATCCCGGCAAGATCAACCTCACCGACGTGGACAATGCCCTGAACATCATGAAGTACCTCGGTTCTGGTCCAGCGGTGGTGATCGTGAAACACAACAACCCCTGTGGCGTGGCATACGGTTCCACCCTGGTGGAGGCCTACGAAAAGGCCGATATGGCCGACCGGATTGCGGCCTTCGGGGGCTGCGCCCTGTTTAACCTTCCCCTTGACCGGGCAACGGCTGAACGGGTTGGGGAGAACTACCTGGAAGTGGTGGCGGCCCCCGACTTTGAGGAGGGGGCCGTGGAGATCCTTTCGAAGAGGAGCAACCTGCGGGTTATCCGTATCCCCGGGATGGACAGGCTCTCCCTGTACGCGCATAAGAGATTCGTTGACTTCAAGAGCCTTATTGACGGGGGCCTCATCCTCCAGCAGTCCCCCCTGAACAGGATAGGCTCTGCCCAAGACTTCATGCCGGCCTCCACCGAATACAGGGGAAAGACCTACTCCATAAAGAGGCAGCCCACGGATGAAGAGTACCAGGACCTCCTGTTCGGCTGGCAGGTGGAGCAGGGGATTACGTCCAACTCGGTCATTTACGTGAAAGGGGGCGTGACCGTGGGTATTGGAACCGGCGAACAGGACAGGGTGGGGGTGGCCGAGATCGCCATATTCAAGGCGTACACAAAGTGCGCCGACGCCATCTGTTTCAGGAAACACGGCCTTTCCCACAAGGAACTGGAGCTGATGGTTGAAAAGGGCGAGAAGGACAGGGGACTCCTGGCGGAGGTGGATGAGGAGACAAAGAGGATAAAGGGGGGACTCTTGGGGGCCAGTATGGTCTCCGATGCCTTTTTTCCCTTCAGGGACGGTGTGGACGTGGCTATCCGTGAGGGAATCACCGCCATAGTTCAGCCCGGGGGTTCCATGAGGGATTTCGAGGTGATTGAGGCCTGCAACGAGGCCAACCCACCGGTGACCATGGTCTTTACCGGGCAGAGGGCCTTCAAGCACTGAAAATGGGAGAGACCGACCATGTATAATGCCAGCGATTTAAGAAAGGGCCTGAAGATACAGATCGATAACGAGCCCTATGTGGTAACGGAGTTTCAGTTCTCAAAACCGGGCAAGGGCCAGGCCCTTTACCGCTGCAAGCTGAAAAACATGATTACAGGGGTAATAATCGACCCCACCTATCGGTCGGGAGATACCTTCCAGCCTGCTGATCTGGACGAACGAAGGATGCAGTATCTCTACAACCAGGAAGACGAGTACTGGTTTATGGATGTAGAGAACTACGAACAGTCGGTCCTCACCAAAAACCAGGTGGGCGATGCCAGAAACTATCTGACAGATAACCTGGAGGTGGATATCCTCTTTTTCGGGGAGAAACCCATCGGGATCACCCTGCCCAACTTCGTGGACCTGACGGTTAAAAAGGCCGATCCCTGGGTCAAGGGAGACTCCGTGGCCGGTGATACCAAGCCCGTAACCCTGGAAACCGGCTATGTGCTCAGGGTTCCCCCCTTTGTGGAGGAGGGAGGGAAGATAACCATAGATACCCGGACCGGTGAGTATGTCACCCGGGTCAAGGGATAGGGCCTCTACGGGTGAACAGCACAGACTTGCCCGCCGGAGGGCCAACCTGCGGCTGCGCGCCCTCTTGATTCAGGCCGTCAGGGAGTTCTTTACGGAGCGGGGCTATCTGGAAGTGGATACCCCGTTGCTCATTCCAGCCCCCGCACCGGAGGCCCACATAGAGGCGATACGGGTGGGCGGTTGCTACCTTCAGACCTCACCTGAACTGTGCATGAAACGGCTGCTCTCCTCGGGTTTTTCCAGGATATTTCAGATCAGCAGGTGTTTCAGGGCGGGAGAAAGGGGAGACCTGCACCTGCCGGAGTTTTCCATGCTGGAATGGTATCGGACCGGCAAGGACTACGGATTCCTCATGGATGAGTGCGAGTCCCTGATCCTGTTTCTGGCACACCGCCTCGGCAGGGGGGTGACTCTCCGTTACCAGGACCGGGAGATCGCCCTCGGAAGACCCTGGGAGCGGATCTCGGTGGATGCGGCCTTTGATCGGTACTCCTCCGTTTCCCTGGAGGAGGCCCTGGCAGGGAAGACCTTTGACCAGGTCATGGTGGACCAGATCGAACCCAGCCTGGGCCTGAACAGGCCGACCCTCCTGTACGACTATCCCGCTCCAATGGCAGCCCTGGCCAGGCTGAAACCCGATAACAGGACTGTGGCCGAGAGATTTGAGCTTTACATGGCAGGTGTGGAACTGGGCAACGGCTTTTCAGAGTTGAACGACCCTGCTGAGCAGAGGATCAGATTTGAAGGGGAACTTGAGACAATAAAGGCCTCTGGCAAGGAGCCATACCCCATGCCGGAGAGATTCCTGAGCGCCCTAAAACATATGCCCCGGGCCGCGGGCATGGCCCTTGGAGTGGACAGGCTGACCATGCTCTTTTGTAATGCCCCGAAGATCGACGATGTGGTCCCCTTTACACCGGAGGAGCTTTAGGATCAGCCGTCGGCAGATGAGCCGATAAAAGCCGCCCGGAAATCATCAGGCCCCCAACATCTGCAAATGCCAAGATTTCTCGCCGTCCCCGTTTGATTATTAATCCGGTTCGTGGTATATGGGAGATGAGCATGAAACCGGAGTATTCCGGTTCCAAACAGAGACAGACGGACAGATCTGATGAAAACATCATCCCAACAGAGGATCTCCAGAGAGATAGCCAGAAAACCCGGGCCCCTCAGGGAAAGGAGATGCCTGGCCTGCGGCAAGGCCGACATAGGGGCAAGGAGGCGCTACTGCTCTAAGGAGTGCAGAGAGTACATAAACTGGGTCCTCTCCCTTTCAAAGGGGCTCCTCAGGGCCGTCAACACCAGATATGCGGCCTTTTCCTTCACCGATGAGTACGTGATTCTGGACGTATTTCCAGCCTGGTCCGAGCATATCTCGAGATTCGTTCAGAAGAGGGTAAAGGGGAATAAACCCGCGGAGGATCTGAAAAACCTGGTCATTCAGTTCGGACAAGAATGGCACGACATGGTCAACAACAACCGATCCAGGAGCTACGCCTCCCTCTGCCTTGTAAACAGAAACC
>DREN01000310.1 GCA_011051075.1 Deltaproteobacteria bacterium
CATATTAACAGCGGGGTTACAAAGGCCTTCCTCAGGAAAGAATGGATAAGGGCGGGGAAAGAACACCCGACCCCTGACTGCCGGGAGAAATGCCTGGAATGCGGGGTATGCGACCACAAAACGGTTGATCCGGTCCTCTGTAAAGAGAAATCTCTACCCCTTCAGGCAAAGGACCCTGTTCTCCCCGGAGCCGGCCAGAAGAGGAGGTATCGCATCACCTGCACAAAACTCAACAGGGCCAAATACCTTGGACACCTGGAGTTTGCCAGGGTCCTCATAAGGGCCTTCAGGAGGGCCGGCCTGAGACTGGCCTACTCCGGAGGGTATCACCCTATGCCCAGGGTCTCATTTTTTACCGCACTGCCGGTAGGGACCGAAAGCCTGGCAGAGCTGGTAGACGTCGAGCTCCTTGAGCGACAGGATATCTCTTCAATAAAAGAGAAGATGAACCGGGAACTTCCCGAAGGCATCGATGTGACCCATGTGAAAGTGCTTTTCCAGGGCGAAAAAAAGGGATCTATCGTGGAAAGCCGGTTTCTGATCACCCTCAGGAATACGGGAGTCCGGGGAAGAGATCTGAAAAGATTCCTTGACTCAGACCATTTTCCGGTTGTCAAAACCAACAAAAAAGGGGAGCATGAGGTGGATGCACGGCCACTCGTGAGATCAATATCCTTTGTAACGCCGGAACGTCTGGAAATGACGGTGAAAAAGACCGACGGTCCGGGTCTGAAACCCACGGAGATCGTAAGGGGGATTTTTTCCCTGACCCACGAGGACATTCTCCATATGGAGGTATTGAAGACCGGGCAGATCCTGGCCTGAGCCTTCCTCGTTCAGACCTTGCCCTCACAGACAAGGAGACTTCTCCATGACCAATGAACTGATTATTAATGCCAGGCCTTACCAGACCAGGGTCGCCCTCGTTGAAAACGGCGTTGTAGTGGAGCTTCATATTGAAAGGGACCGGGGCCAGGAATTGATGGGGAATATATACCGGGGACGGGTGGTCAGGGTACTCCCCGGCATGCAGGCCTCGTTCGTTGACATCGGATTAGGGAGAACCGCCTTCCTCTACGTGGCGGATGTCTACAGAGATTTTTCAGACCTTGAGCAGATGATGCTTGCAAACGCGGATGGGGACCAGGAGGTCGATGAAATGGATCCTGAGATACTGCGGGACCATCATCTGCACGAAGCCCCTCTACAGATTGAGGACCTGCTCCACGAGGGCCAGCATATCATGGTCCAGGTGGCAAAAGAGCCCCTGGGAAGCAAAGGCGCCCGGCTGACCTCCCATATCTCCCTTCCGGGAAGGCACCTCGTACTCATGCCCACGGTTAACCATATCGGGATCTCCCGACGGATAGAGGATAAGGAGGAAAGGGAACGGCTGAGAAAAATTATCAGCAGAATAAGACCCGGTCCCTTTGGATTCATCGTGAGGACAGTGGCTGAAGACGGCACAGAAAAAAGGCTGGAAGCGGATATGGACTTTCTCCTGAAGCTCTGGGAGAACATACAGGGCAAAATGGAAAAAGGGACAAGCCCTGCACTTCTGCACAGAGACCTCTCCATCTCCCTCAGGGCCGTTCGGGACCTCTTCACAAAGGAGGTGGACCGCCTGATAATTGACTCGGAGGAGGAGTACGAAAATATTATGGAGTTCATCGACACCTTTGACTCTACCCTGAAGTACTCTGTGGAGCTTTACGAGGGGCCCGACCCCATATTTGACACCTTTGGCATTGAGATAGAGATCTCCAGGGCCCTGGGCAACAAGATCTGGCTCAAATCAGGGGGCTATATCGTAATCGAACTTACGGAAGCCCTCACGGCAATAGACGTAAACACAGGTAGTTACGTGGGGAAGAGGAACCTGGAAGAGACTATTCTAAAGACAAACATAGAAGCGGTTAAAGAGATCGCCTACCAGCTTCGCCTCAGAAATATAGGCGGTCTTATCGTTATTGACTTCATTGACATGGAAAAACCTTCAAACCGCGAACGGGTGTTCATGGCCCTTAAGGAGGCCCTGCGCCGGGATAAGGCAAAGACAAATGTCCTTCAGATGTCGGATTTAGGCCTTATTGAAATGACCCGGAAACGGACCAGACCAAGCCTGAACCGGCTCTTGGGCAACAGTTGCTTTTATTGCGAGGGCAAAGGAACCCTTAAATCGGCCAAGACCATCTGCTATGAGATATTCAGGGATCTGGAAAGGGAGTACTCCGGCCCAGAAGAAGGGGGGCAGGTCTATGTCCTGGTGAACCCGGAAATAGAAACGGTCCTGAGGGAGGATGAGCAGAAGGCGATTATTGACCTTGAAAAAAGGATAGGAAGGGGGATCACAATAATTAGCAAGACGAACTTTCACCTGGAACAGTATGAGATAAACCCCTAATCCCTCTTGCGCATTTTCCGGAGTTCGGCCAGGCCCTCCTCTATCTCCTTTCTTGAAAAGTCCTTATGGCACTTTGTACATCTGTACCTCTCCTCCACTATTTCATCGTATATCAGTTCCTCGGAGAAATTCACTCCGTGAAACCGGAGACCAAACTTGAAAACAGGCTCGAAATCCACGTTTGAACACCCGTCGCACACAAAAAAATCCAATATATCACCCATGAGAATCCCTCCATAAATCCGGCTTCATGGCCTCAGGTTTGGGAGAACAGCAACCGCAACGACTTGTATCCCGTTTTGACCATTTTTTGCAATATTTTTTTTCGTCCTTCACAGAGGTGGGACACGGCAAAAATGGCCCCCTGAAACAGCTGGCTCAGCCGGGGGTCTCCCCTGTGCTCCCACAGGACCACACACAACGGTCATTTACGCATAACCGTCGTAAAACTGTTCCGTCTTATCCTGATCCTGAGTTTCAGATCTCCTGTTTCAGGGGCTGATTCTTCACCACAGTGAAACGTCACAGTCGACGCAAATGCAGAGACATGACGCAACTTGAAAAGAACATGTTTCGTGCAAAAGCGCGAAGTCGCTACGGGTTCCCCCCCCGTTTTTGTTCTTTGCGAGTTTTGGCTTTGCGCTAAAATTTTAGAAGCCGTCTATACCAACATGAATTCAACCTATTACCACCAAAAATGAGGAAGCCGTTTCCTTCGCCATTTGAGAGTTGATTAGAGGGAGAAAAGCTGTTAAAGGAAAAGGGACTTCAGATCTCGTCCCGCTTTCTCCCTCAACCCCCGGGAGCCTGAAAGCGGATCAGCCTGATCCCAGAACTGAAAGGAGCTCAGACGAAAAAATGGCATCAAGATTAGATGAGTTGTGCGTGAATTGCGTGAGGATGCTCTCGGCGGACGGGGTTGAAAAGGCCAGGTCTGGGCATCCAGGCATGCCCATGGGTGCGGCCCCCATGGCCTATGTCCTCTGGACCCGGTTCCTGCGGCATAACCCCCTCGATCCCCACTGGC
>DREN01000013.1 GCA_011051075.1 Deltaproteobacteria bacterium
AGGGGAGAGGCCCTGACCCTCTCCACCATCCACGCTGCCAAGGGCCTGGAGTGGCCCGTGGTAATTATAATATGGGCCATGGAGGGGAGATTTCCTCCCTCCATGGCCTACGGCAATCTCGCGGCCCTGGAAGAAGAGCGTCGTCTAATGTATGTGGCGGCAACCAGGGCAAGGGACAGGCTGTTTATCTACTACCCCGGCCGGGAGTCAGTTCCCACGTGGTCCAGTTACGGGGGAGGAGGGAGGGGCCTGTCCTCATTCATCTCATCACTGCCGGGCGATCTCTTTTCCCACGAAAATCATGGGAGTGCCGGGTCTTTCCGGAGAAAGGGGATGGGGTCGGGTGTGTCTGAAAAACCCGCACTCCCCAGGAGCGGTTCCCGTCCGTTTTCACAGGGCGACAAGGTGAGGCATCCGGCCTTTGGACCGGGGGTAGTTTCCAGGCTTGTCCCGGGGAACAAGATGGAGGTGCTTTTCAAGAACTTCGGGAAAAAGCTCCTCCATCTGGAGTACACCTCCCTGGAGAAGGTGTGACAGGCGGGCAACCGTATTGAATCTTGGCTGTTGGATATATAAGGGACCTGGGGTTCACAGGGAAACGTCAAAGTCCACGGAAATGCAGGAAGATGACGCAACTTGAAAAGAACATGATCTCACGGAAAGGCGCCAAGCCGCTAAGGGTTTCCTCGTTTGTTCTTTGCAGGCTTTGCGGCTTTGCGCGAGAATTTTAGAAGGCGACTATATCAACATGATTTCAACCTGTTATCTGCAATAATGGCCAAGCCCTGCTGGGTTTCATTCGACAAATGACCAATGACAAATTGACATACCAGGAGTCGGTCAGATACCTCTACGGGCTCCAGAAGTACGGGATAAAGTTCGGGCTTTCAAAGACCGCCAATCTCCTTGCGGCCTTTGGGAATCCCCATCTGGGCCGGGCATACGTGCATATTGCTGGGACCAACGGCAAGGGATCGGTGGCGGCCTTTCTGGCCTCCATCCTTCAAAAGGCGGGCCTCAGGGTGGGTCTGTACTCATCTCCCCATCTGGTACGGTTCACCGAACGTTTCAGGATCAATGGGGAGGAGATGGAAAAGGATGAGGCCGCCGGGCTGATTGCCGAGATACGGGAGGCCTTCTCATCCCGGGAGCCTCCCACCTTTTTCGAGGCAACCACTGCCATGGCCCTCATCTACTTTGCCCGCAAAAATACCGACCTGGCGATTATGGAGGTGGGCATGGGGGGGCGGCTCGATGCCACCAATGTGATTGAGCCCATTGTTTCGGCGATTACCAACATCTCCATGGAACATCAGGATTTCCTCGGAAACCGCCTCATGGATATTGCCAGAGAGAAGGCGGGGATCATAAAGGAGGGGGTTGATCTGATCACCGCCGCTACCCAGGCCTCTGTTATAAAGACCTTTGAGATCACTGCCAGGGATAGGAGAGCGCCCCTCTGGCGGGTGGGCAAAGAGATAAGGTATCGGACTACCGGTTCAGGATTTCACTACCGGGGTCCTGTTCTGAGGATCGGGGGGCTGGCCCTGGGTTTGAGGGGCCGACTTCAGGCCAGAAACGCGGCCCTTGCCCTGGGGATTGTTGAAAGGCTGATGGAAAAGGGGGTTGATGTGTCGGATGAGGATATCCGCCATGGGCTCCGGGAGACCGTGTGGCCGGGCCGGATGCAGGTAGTGGGGACAGATCCCACCATCCTCCTGGACGGCGCCCACAACCCCCAGGCATTGCGTGCCCTGGCCCGTTCCATCCGCGCGGAGTTCAGGTACAGGAGACTGATCCTGGTGATCGGGGTGATGGCGGACAAGGCCATCGCCGGGATGATGCGGACCATCGTCCCCCTGGCGGACTACCTGATCTGCACAAGGCCCATCTACTCCAGGGCGGCCGACCCCGAGGTCCTGATGGCGGAGGCACTGCCCCTTGGAAAACCCGGAGAGACAGTGCAGCCCCTCTCAGGGGCCCTGATCAGGGCAAAGGAGATAGCCGACACCGGGGACCTGATCGTGGTCTGCGGTTCCCTCTTTACAGTGGGGGAGGCCCTCACCCACTACTTTCCGGAGCTTGAAAGGCCGGACTGGTGATGTGAAGGGGACGTGTCTAGGGGGACGTCCTTAAATAATAAAATAACTTGACAAAAAACATTCCCGGGAATATACATTGCTCCATGCCTAGAATAGCCCGGTTAGATACGCCCGGCCTCTTGCATCATATTATGATCAGAGGCATAGAACGTAGAAAGATATTCAACGATGATACAGACCGTGAAAACTTTATTGAACGGCTATCTGCTCTTCTTCCCGAAACCAAAACCAAGTGTTACGCTTGGTCCTTTTTATCGAATCACGCACATTTTTTGTTAAGAAGTGGCCCCGCAGGTATTGCCGCTCTGATGAGAAGATTGCTCACCGGACACGCGGTGTATTATAACAGAAGGCACAAACGCCATGGTCAGCTTTTTCAAAATAGATATAGGTCTATAATATGCCAGGAAGATGCCTATTTGCTGGAATTGGTTCGGTATATTCATTTGAATCCCTTAAGGGCGAAGGTGGTGGCTGATCTCAAGGGACTGGATAACTATTCGTATTGCGGACACAGTGCCTTAACAGGAAAGAAACAGAGGGAATGGCAAGATGTTGAATATGTCTTGAAGTATTTTGGGAAGAGGACTGGTGACGCTCGAAAAAAGTATCGGTCTTATGTTAAAAAAGGTATTCCCCTGGGCAAACGACCTGAACTGGTGGGAGGGGGTTTGATACGAAGCCTTGGTGGTTGGGATGAAGTGAAGAAGATGAGGGTAAGCGGACAGGACCGCATCAAAAGCGATCAACGAATACTTGGGGAGAGTGGTTTTGTAAGTGATGTTCTTTCGGAATCGGAGAAGGAATTCTCGCGGAAATATAGACTCAGAAGCCTGGGCTATGATTTTGAAAAAGTTCTGGAGAGAGTCTCCACATTATTCGAGTTGGAAAAGGAATACATAACCGGAAAAGGCAGGCAACGGGATCGTGTCATAGCCAGGGATTTGCTCTGCTATTGGACTGTGGTTGAATTGGGTATACCCATGGTGGATCTGACAAGGAAATTTGACCTGACGCCCGCTGCTGTCAGTAGTGCTGTTCAACGTGGCGAAAAAATGGCAAAGAAAAAGGATTACCAACTGGAAACCGGAGATATTTGAATATTAACGGTCGTCCCCCTGGTTGTATATTATTGCTCTGGGTATCGAGCGTCGTAAGATATTTGAGGATTACCAGGATCGCCATGGCTTTGTTGAGAACCTTGATCTGATCCTGGAACAAGGGGAGACGGCGTGTTATGCCTAGTCATTGATGCCAAATCAGGCCATATGTCGACCCTCAG
>DREN01000268.1 GCA_011051075.1 Deltaproteobacteria bacterium
GGCCTAACTGCTCTCTTTATCCTCGCAGTTTTAATCCACAGAAAGGATTCCCCGAACGCTCCCCCCATTGAAACGAGATCTTCCCCCTATCCTGTTAGGATCACCGGTCTCGAATACAAAGCCTACGGAGAGGGGAGGCTTTTGAGCCGGGTGCAGGCCGACGCATTTAAAGTAAGCCCGAGGAAATTCTGGGCATTCAATATAAGGCCTTTCAATGAGGCCGTCTTAATAAATGCCAGGGTAGAGCTCTATTTTTATAAAGACACCTCACCAGGGACAGGTGCCTCTTTGGGTAAGCTTATGATTCCTGAGAATAAAGACCGGAAGTCCTTTCCAAAGGAGATGGGTCTTATAACGAGGGGAGTAATCAAAGGACTTCATCTAAAGATATACCAGGAGAGCAAGCCTGCGATAATAGTCAGGGCTGGGGAGGCATATATTGATTTCAAGAAAAACGAAGCGCGGTTGACGGGCGCAAGTTTAGAGCATCCGGTATCAAAGAGTCGGATAGAGACTGAATCGATCATCTGGGATAACAGCGAAAATTGTTTCAGGATTCCCGGGGAATACGTGCTTGTGACCCCGAAAGGCATGAAATGGGGAAAGGGGATAAGGGTGGACATCGCCTCTTCCATAACGCCCTTGAAGCCGATGGTTAGTGAACCATAGCGTTTAGGCGCGGCACCTCTAACTTCTCGATTATTTTTGTTCTTGACTAATGTTAAAGGAGGTAAAGAGGGTACATTCGAGACCATGGATGCCAGCACGCCAAATGACGGCTTTTATACCTGGCCTGTGGGCGGTCTCCGACATCTGTAAACTGCATGCTCAAGATCGAGCCTCTAAGCCATCCTGAAAAAGGAACGGTTCAGCGGCTATTCAGCATTGTAGATTAGTCACAAAGAGCGATTCCTCTGACCGCGAAAGAAATTATCCGATAGGCATAAGTTACGGGGAAGCGGGACGCTGGTAGAATAGTAAGAAACTCAATCGATCAGATGGTATTCGTTCTCATGTGCAATGGTCTGGCCCCTTCTTTTTGCCCATCACTGCGCTGTGTCCGCAGTAGGCGTATCTATTCAATTTTTTTAGGTTCTGAATAATTCCGGCACGAACAGGGTTAAGGTGAATATAGCGGACAAATTCTTTAAGGTATGCATCCTTCTGGCAGACAATGGATTTATAACGATTCTGAAACAGCTCCCCCTGGCGCTTGTGGCGGCGGTTAAAGCTGACAGCGTACCCAGTAAGGAGTCTTCTCATCACCGTGGCAAGGGGGTCCCGCGACTGGCGGGATTCGAAATAGAAAATGGGCATAGTTCTGCATGAAAACCCACGCGTAACAGTTCGTTTGAGTCTCGGGCAGGATTCTTGCCAGACGATCGAGGAAATCCCCTCTATCCCTGTTGTTCTCGTCATCATTCCTTCTGAAGCTTCGCGGTGATTTCTTGAAGAGGGCTTACCATCACACCAGCCTTCATGGGATAGGACTCCTTTACCGGTGCGACCACGTAAGCCTCATCCGGAGAAATGTCGTGCAGCACGTTCCAGAAGCCTTTGGAAACCCTGGGGACAGATGATGATTTCAACTCGAAGGCCAGGGTGCGCCGCCCTCTTCTTAAAATCAGATCGATCTCCGCTCCTGCGCTTGTCCGGTAAAAGGATGGTTCATAACTTTTTGCGGACGCGAGGATGTTTTCCATGGCAAATCCTTCAAAAGATGCCCCCAGGATGGGATGGGAAAGCAGATCGTCATGTGTGCGGATATGCAGAAGTGCATGGAGAATTCCACTGTCACGGATATAGATCTTGGGTGATTTGACCAGCCGCTTTTTCAGATTCCGGGCGTCCGGTAAGAGTACCCGTAACATGAATGTATGCCCTAAGAGATCGATGTAGGAACGAACGGTGTGAGAGCTTACCCCCAGGGAATCCGCGAGCTTTGAAGCGTTTAACAGGGAACCGTGAATATGGGCGCACATTTTCCAGAAGCGGCCAAGCCGGGCCGGCGGCATGCGGAACCCGAGCATCCCGATATCCCGCTCAAGAAAAGTCTGAATGAAGTCCTGCCGCCATTCAAAACTGATATCAATGTCTTGTGCGAGATAACTCCTGGGGAACCCGCCTCTGAGCCAGAGTCGCCTGATATCGTCCTTCTGCGCGGCCTCAAGCTCTGAGATAAGAAACGGGGTGAAGGGGTTCTCAAACTGCCTTGGTCCTTTGGAAACTTGACGGTTGACAAGGCCGGGTTGATCTGTAAGACTTTTCGCACAAAACAGGCCGTCCGGACGCAATTTATAGCCTTTAAGATAATGTTTTTGGGGTACACCCATCCATTGCCATAAAGAGAAAACCGAGGTTCATGGAGGCGGGACCAGGATCAATCAGATAACATCTTTACGGACGATTTAGAGCCGCGGAATAGCTGTCCAAAATATTTTTTTGAAATAGTATAGTATGAAACTCTCCATCATTATTCCGTGCTATAACGAAAAACAGCACCTTTCAGAGCTGATTTCTCTTGTCAAGGGATCCCCTGTACAGGATAAGGAGATTATCCTGGTGGACGACTGCTCCACAGACGGGACCAGGGAGATGATCAGGACCCGGCTCGCGGACCAGGTTGATAAGATTATCTACCACCCAGAGAACATGGGAAAGGGTGCGGCCATAAGATCGGGGTTGAACCACGTGACCGGCGATATGGTCATCATCCAGGACGCCGATCTGGAGTACGACCCCATGGAGTATCCCAAGCTCATGGAGCCTGTCCTCAGGGAGAAGGCCGATGTGGTTTACGGGTCCCGTTTCATGGGGGAGGGTCCCCACCGGGTCCACCTGTTCTGGCACTACGTGGGCAACAGGATACTGACCATATTCTCAAACATGTTCACCAACCTGAACCTTACCGATATGGAGACCTGCTACAAGCTGTTCAGGACCGAAGTCATCAGGAAGATCGACCTGAAGCAGAACCGCTTTGGAATAGAGCCGGAACTCACCGCTAAGATAGCCAGGGAGAAGTGCCGTATCTACGAGGTGGGGATCTCGTACTACGGCAGGTCATACCAGGAGGGTAAGAAGATAGGATGGAAGGACGGGTTCAAGGCCATATTCGTCATCCTCAGATACGGTATCTTCAGAAAGGGCAGGGGAAAAGAGCGGGAATTATGAGGGGAAAGAGTTAAATGCCGACCATGACTCAACCAAAGCCCCCATGGCTTAGGCGTAGGATACCTGGTCCCGGCCGTAGCGCCATTGTGACAGGGGTCATTGAACAGGGCGGACTTCACACCGTGTGCCAGGAGGCACACTGTCCCAACCAGATGGAGTGTTTCAGTCGGGGCACGGCCACCTTCCTCCTTTTAGGGCCTAATTGTAC
>DREN01000023.1 GCA_011051075.1 Deltaproteobacteria bacterium
TCAAATATCGTAACACAACTGCGACCTTAATTCATTTCCGGGGAAGATCACAGCAACCCCAAAATGTTTTTCTGTAGGCCTATATATGGGTTTAGAGGAAATTGGGCGGTTCAATCCGGATAAGGAGGCGGCCTGTTGGAAGTAAAGGGGTTCCCGGTCCTGGTGGTGGAAGATGACACTGTTTCACGGAAACTGCTGGAGATCACGCTTCGTAAGGCTGGTTACAGGGTGACCTCTGTGAAAAACGGCCTGGAAGCCCTGGATATTTTCAAGAGCAGTTTCTTCCCAATCGTCCTTACCGACTGGATGATGCCCGAGATGGATGGTGTTCAACTATGCCGTGCAATCAGGGAGGAGGTCTCAACCGGTTACGTGTTTATCTTCATGCTCACTGCCAGGGGATCCACAGACGACTTGGTTGAGGGCCTGGAGGCCGGTGCCGACGACTATCTGACCAAGCCCTTTAACAGGGCTGAGCTGATAGCCCGGCTCAAGACCGCCACCCGGATCCTTGAGCTTGAAAGGTCATTGAAGGAGGCCAATGAGGAGATCCGGATACTCTCTATAACCGACTCCCTTACCGGTTCCTATAACCGGACCTATATGAACCAGAACCTTCCTAAGGAGGTTAGAAGGGCCACCAGGTATAACCGCCCCATCTCTCTGGTCATGGTCGATATAGATCATTTCAAGAGGGTAAATGACACCTACGGGCACCAGGCAGGAGATCAGGTGCTGAAGGGGCTTGTGGAAACCATCACTGCCTCTGTCAGGTCCGGGATCGACTGGGTGGCCCGTTACGGGGGAGAAGAGTTCCTGGTGGTCTTCCCGGAGACAGAGTTTCAAAAGGCCATGGGGTTGGCAGAACGGCTCAGAAGGGACGTCTCTGACATGAAAATCCAGATTAAGGGAGACACCATCCAGGTTACGGCCAGTTTCGGGGTTTCCGGTTTCAGCCCTTCCACTTCCCCCAAGGAGATTTCCCATGAGGCCGTGATCAACCTGGCTGACCAGGCCCTGTATCAGGCCAAAAGAGAGGGGCGAAACAGGGTGGTCGGACACCCGGCTGGGCCTTGAGGAAGTTGTGCGAGCGGTTGTATTTGATGGTGGTTTACGGATCCTGCGGCGTTTTCCCAAGCCTGAGATACCTTCAGGCTGGGCACTGATAAGGGTGCTGAGGGCGGGCATCTGCAGAACCGATATTGAAATCACGAGGGGATACAGAAGTTACAGGGGGGTGCTGGGGCACGAATTTGTGGGGGTCGTGGAGCAGTGCCATGACCCCTTATGGGTCGGGAAAAGGGTAATAGGAGAGATAAGCGTAGGGTGTGGAAGGTGTGAGCAGTGCGCAAATGAACTGGCGCGTCACTGCCCCCGCCGCAGGACACTGGGCATCCTCAATCTGAACGGGTGCATGGCTGATTTTTGCGTGCTCCCCGTTTCCAACCTCCACCTTGTACCCGCGTCTCTGCCTGACCGGACGGCCGTGCTTATTGAGCCCCTGTCAGCGGCCTGCGAAATATTGGAGCAGTTGGATCCGGAGGGATCGGAGCGGGCCCTTGTCTTAGGTGATGGGCCGGTGGGCATACTCTGCGCATGGGTCCTTTCCACGATCCTTCCCCATGTGACGCTGGCGGGGCATCACCCTGAAAAACTTGAAAGGGCCCGGTGGCGTACCGTCAGGACTGCCCTTTCCGGTGCGGATAAAGGTCCGTTGGCTGACATTGTCGTGGAAGCCACCGGTTCGGGCGAGGGAATTGCCCATGCCATGGCCCTGTGCCGCCCGCGGGGGAGGATCGTACTCAAGACAACAACGGCTTCCCGGACCAAAGTAGACCTCTCCACTCTGGTCATAAATGAACAGATCCTGATCGGTTCCAGGTGTGGCAGGTTCAAAGCGGGGCTGAACGTGCTGGAATCGTACCCTGATATACCGCTTAACCGGCTCATATCCGACGATTATCCCCTTGAACGGGCGTTGGAGGGGTTTGAACGGGCTACCGCGCGGGACACTTTGAAAGTGGTCCTTAACATGAGGGAAAAATCGTGACAAGGTGAGCTGAGGTGTTTAGAAATGTTTACCGGCCTTATTGAGGGTGTTGGAAAGATAAAGGGGATACGCCGCTCCCATAATGAAATGGTTCTCACGGTCACGCCGCTTTTCAACGAATGTCAGTGTAGGATAGGGGACAGCCTCTCCGTGGATGGTGTATGCCTTACAGTAACGGAGACAGACGGTGGTTCTCTTAGCATGGACGTGTCAGGGGAGACCGTTTCCAGGACTACCCTGGGCCTTCTGAGGCTGGGAGACCTCGTGAACCTTGAGAGGGCACTGCGTCTCACAGACCGTCTTGGAGGGCATCTGGTCTCAGGGCACGTGGATGGGATCGGGCAGATCCTGAAAAAAGAACAGGCCCACAGATCCTGGCTCATAAGAATAGGGATTGAAGAAGCTGTTTCACGATATACAATAGCAAAAGGCTCCATAGCCGTTAACGGGATCAGTCTGACCATTAATAGTTGTGAAAAGGGTTTTTTTGAGGTAAATATCATCCCCCAAACAGGGCTGGCAACCACCCTTCTAAGGAAAAATATCGGGGATTATGTGAATGTTGAGACGGACCTGATAGGGAAGTACGTGGAAAAACTCCTTGTACGGGAAAAGTCGGCTCAGGAGAAAAAAAAGGCCCCCGGTATAGACATTGAAACCCTGATCAGATATGGATTTGAGAAATAGGGATGGGAATTTAGGAATTGAGGAATTTAGGGGGTTGGGAATTAGGGAATTTCAGGTTGACGTGGCTGAAGATACCTATTAATAATTAGATGGAATATTGACAAGATATATAAATTGGTTGAACCTTTACATTAATGAAATATAGGTTCTTATAAGGATATGAGGCATGCCGATTTCCAAGATAGAAGATGTATTGGAGGATTTGCGACAGGGAAAGATAATCATCCTTGTTGACGACGAGGACAGGGAGAACGAAGGGGACCTGACCATTGCCGCTGAAAAGGTCACCCCTGAGGCCATAAACTTCATGGCAAAGTACGGCAGAGGTCTGATCTGTCTTGCCCTGGAGCCGGAGATCGTGGAGAGGCTCCACCTGGACCAGATGGTTCGGGATAACCGCTCACCCTATCAGACCGCTTTTACCGTCTCTGTGGAGGCGGCGCGGGGAGTTACCACGGGGATATCGGCCGCAGACAGGGCCCACACCATCCTCACGGCAATAGCAGATGATGCAAAACCCGAGGACCTTGTCCAGCCGGGACACGTGTTTCCCCTCAGGGCGCGCAGGGGTGGGGTCCTGTTCAGGACCGGGCAGACAGAAGGTTCCGTTGACCTTGCCCGACTGGCAGGCCTGAA
>DREN01000021.1 GCA_011051075.1 Deltaproteobacteria bacterium
CTTCCTACCTCCTGTGATGCCATAAAGGGGCTCTTCAAATGAAAAACCGGTTTCTAATTCAAGACCCGAGGCATGAGGGACCCAACGGGCATCCAGATCCAGCCCCGCCACGGCGGGATATTCAGAACAAGGAACCAGATCTATGAAATACGCACTCTTTTTGGGCTGTACCATCCCCGCGAGGGCCAGAAACTATGAGCTGTCCGCCAGGAAGGTGGCGGAGAAGCTAAGTATCGAACTGGTGGACATGGAGAACTTCATCTGCTGCGGCTTCCCCATTAAGGCGGGGGACATGGACGCCTCGGAACTCCTGGCCGCTTACAACCTCTGCCTGGCCCGGGAAAAGGGACTGGATATATGCGCCCTTTGCAGCTCATGCACCTCCGCTCTATCAGAGGTAGCGCACCAACTGTCCGTGGATGAAGAGAAGAGGAGGAAGATCAACGAACGCCTCTCGGCCGTGGGCCTTGAGTACAGGGAGAGCCCCAGGGTCAGGCATCTTGCCCGGGTCCTGTTTGAAGAGGTTGGCGAGGACAAGATCAGGGTCCACCTTGAGAGGGATCTCAGCGGCCTGAAGATCGCCAGCCATTACGGTTGCCATTTCCTGAAACCTTCAGAGGTCCATGACCATTTTGACCAGGTTGAGGATCCTGAATCCCTTGACACCCTGGTGGCGCTCACAGGGGCCCAGGTGATCGATTACCCCCTCAAGAAGAAGTGCTGCGGGGGCCCGGTGCTCCCGGTGGATGAAAAGGTGGCCATGGCCGTTACAAAAGAGAAGCTGGAGGCTTTGAAGGAGGCGGGCGCGGATGTGCTCTCCCTGGTGTGTCCCTTCTGCTCGGTCATGTACGACGGAAACCAGAAGAGCCTTGAATCTGAATACGATACCACCTTCAAACTCCCGGTCCTCTACCTTACCCAGATCCTGGGCCTGGCCATGGGCCTCGGCAGAAAGGAATTGGGGCTGAACATGAACGTGGTAAAGACCAAGGAACTGACGGCAAGACTTGGACTGTAGTTTTTTCTGTGGCCGTTCACGGGTTCAGTATTCAACGTTCATGCCGAGCATGGGGGGCAGTTCCTGCCTTTTCTTCTTCAAAACCCCTTCTGAACTTGTAAATATAATTCATCAAAATCCCATTAGCCTCAACGTAAATGAAGCTAATGCAAAAAATCTGTTTCATGTATTGAGTTCTTATCACAACATCTTGAAATACTGTGATATCAGACTTTTCCAGGTCAGTATGAGTGCCACAAAAAGGCTATTCAAAACCGCCAGAAATAGCAAATAAAGGGTACGGGTTCAAAGGGATAAGTCTGTCTTGATCCTGTAAAATTAGCGCCAGTGCACCTAACGACAAAAAGGATCCGGCGAGTTCTCGCCATCATGATACACTCTCTTGTCCTACGATATACATGATCGAGTCGAGCTTCACAACCCCAACAACCTGGGTTGGGCGTCCCTCGGCATCTGTACGCATGCATTTTACGAAGCCATCACCCACGCCTCCAACCGAATTCTCTATAACAAGCGAGTCACCGATTTTCCCCATATACGGCAGCTGTTTGTCGATGCCTACACCCGGCTGGCAGCCATGAAGCTTTTTGCCCTGAGGAATGCGGACTATCTCCGTGCCGCCTCTTCAGCGGACAGGCGCTACTTGCTTTACACGCCCATGACCAAGATGAAGGTAACGACCCAGAGCGAAGAGGTGATCAATCTGCTGTGGGATGTCATTGCGGCAAAGGGTTTCGAAAAAGACATGTATTTCGAGATGGCCGCACAGGACATACGAGCCCTTCCTAAATCGGAGGGGACCGTGCACGTCAACATGGCCCTGATCATCAAATTTATGGCCAACTACTTCTTTAATCCGGATGAATTCCCGGAAATCGCCCAAAGAAGCGGCACCGAAGATGATAATTTTCTCTTCAACCAGGGGCCGACCCGCGGTTTGGGTAAAATTCGCTTTCACGATTTCAACATCGCCTACAACAGCATCGACCTGCCCAACCTGAATATATTCAAAGTCCAGATCAAGGTTCTGCAGGAACTTTTAATGACTGCACCGCCTGACAAAGATCAGCAGCGCGACATCGATTTTCTGTTGACTCTGGGTGAGCTGTTCACCCTGGTGGCTTACGGACAATTGATCATCGAAAATTCTAAAATTTATCAGGTTGAGGATGAATTCCCCGACCAGATTTTTGACTTCATGATCCGTGATTTTTCAAAGTTTGCCCTTCAGCTCTATTCCAAGACGAGCAGCACGGATGCCCAAATGGCGATCTGCCTGAAGATGATCAGAAAACCGGTTAAGAATCCGGAAATGTTCAACCGGATCTGGGGCAACTATGTTGAACCGCTCAATAATGCCTATGAAATGAATCCCTAAGCCGGCGAAGCCGGAATTGATTATTGACTATTGAATATTGCTCGCGCGGGATCGCGGGATTGGATATTTGTGTCCCGCTTATCTTGGCGGGATTCGCTCCCTCATTTATGAAGATGTGAAGGTTTGTACTCAGATTTGGGGTCTGATGAGCAAGTCTTTTCTGTTACCTTCTTTGCCGGGCAGAGTCTCTCTCTTGAATCCGGTCTGTTTCGCGGTAGCCACGGTCTGTTCAAACTGATCCAGGGAGACGTGGCCCTTTGGCTCTACTACAAGGAGTTTGCCCCCGGGCTTGAGGGCTTTCCATATTTGAGTGAAGAATGAGGCCTGGTCAGGGATTTCGTGGACCAGGTGGATAGCAGCGGCAAAGTCCACCTTACCTGAAAGGTCGTCGACACCCAACCCCTCAGCTCCAGTCTGACGAAGTTCTATTCTATCTGAAAGCCCTGCCTTGCTGGCCCTTCGACCGAGGACAGAGAGCATTCTGCCCTGTAGCTCCACTGCCACCACACGACCCCCCGGCCCTACCATACGGGCTAAAGCCAGGGTGAAATAGCCCATGCCGCAGCCTGGCTCAAGAACAACCATCCCATCCCGGACAAATTGCCCTAACATTTTATCAGGGTTCTCAACCAGCTTCCTTAAGGGATTCAGCAAAAGATATCCGATCCAGGGCGGGCAGACCCGTCTTGCCATGAACACTACTCCGTATCGCCTGCCGACGTGTGCATACGCACAGGCAGAAAGAAGAAATTACACAGAAAACAGCATTCTTTAAATGGTTGAGATCTAACGAGCAAGGGGACGTCCTTAAATACTAAAATAACTCAACCCTCCAGATGATAACCTTCCTTTATCGCTATCTTCTCTCCTCTTCTTACTGCACAACTCACCGCAGCAAGTGTCATGTCAAGTCTTTTTGACAAATCCACCATTGGAATCCTGAGTTCAATCGCACACCAGTAACAGAGCAAGTCCC
>DREN01000152.1 GCA_011051075.1 Deltaproteobacteria bacterium
CTCCTGCACAGACTGACAGGGGATATACTCCAGTCCCTTTCCCTCTCCCACCAGTCTGTTCTGGAACCTCTCCAGAAAACTGTAAGCGTCTGTGGCATCGTTCACGGTCCCGTCTCCCGGGCTTACCCACGCACAGAAATCTTTATGTTGTATTCCGCAGCAGAGCCTGTTCTGTTCCAGGGCTTGTTTTAAGGTATGGATATTATCCACCGGGTGCAGGATTGCGTTCTCGGCCTCAACGATCCGTATCAATGACTCTCTGCTCCTGATCCTGTTAAGGAGCCTGAACCAGTAACGGAGCTTTACTGCCTCGTTGAAATAGTCAATCCTGCATACTGAAATATAGTTGAACCTGAGCTTTTTGAATACAAACGCGCGATGATGCCCGTCCAGGACCATGTGGTTTTCATCGACGATGATCGGATTCTGCAGGTTGGCCCAGTTTCTGAACTCCAGGATCAGTTTGTTGGCATGGCGGGGGATGACCTCCTCGTGGAGCAGCAGGGATTCAACAGGAACGATTTCCAGTTGCAGGTCGAGATTTTTCCTCTCTATCAGGTACATGGACGGCCTTCGATGGGGATAGGTTCGTTCAGGATCCGGTCTAAAGGAGTCGGTGCAGGGTCTGAAGGAGATCCGAATACTGATCTCCCCTAAAGCAGAACCTGAGTTCAAGGAACTGCTCTCTGAAGGCCTTGACCCGGGAGCGAACCTCCATACCCTTTTCCACCACATCCTGAATCAGGAAGGCCAGTTCCCTGAAATCCTCCTCTTCCATGCCGAAACGGGTCATCTCAGAAACGCCCAGGCGAAGACCGCCTGCCGCGGTAAAGCCCTCTTCCGAGGGTACGGCCTGATAATTGCAGATGATATTGTTCTTCTCCAAAAGCCGGGCGACTGCCGGCCCACGCCCATACCCCACCCTGACCACCACCTGGTGTGTCTCGGTGTAGTCCAGGCGAGGGTCTCCGGCCACGTCCATACCGCAATCGGAGAGTGCCCTTGCAAAGGCCTTTGCATTGGCGATGACCCTTGGCTGGTATTGATCCTTGAACCGGTTCATCTCGTAGGCGGCCACGAGGAGTCCTAAGAGGGTCCCCAGGTGGTGGTTGGATACAGAGCCCGGAAACGTCCTGCGCACAAGGGCCTCCCAGAGCTGGTAACGTTCTTCATCCTCCCGGTACCGGCATCCCACGACACCCCGCTGGGTCCCGAAGTAGGTCTTATGGGTAGATCCGGTCACAAGGTCGGCACCCTCCTCAAAGGGCTCCTGGAAGTGCGGGCCTATCAGCCCTAAAACGTGGGCCATATCGTACATGATTACCGCATCGATCCCCCTGTCCTCCAAGAAGTTACGAATCTCGGAAACAGGTTCCCTGTGAAGGACCATACTCTTTCCAAAAATTACCAGCTCTGGCCTGAACTCGTCTATCAGATCCAGCGTGGCCGGCATGTCAATCCTGAACGGATTTTCCGGCAATACCGGAAAATTGACCACCGCAGGCCGTTCGGTACGGGGATCGTGGGCTATGAAGTCCCTCAGCGCCCCCATGGGCTGGGAGCTCAGGTGCCCCCCCTTGCCGATATGATTGCACATGACACTTCTGATCCTGCGCGCCTCGCGTCTGCGGTCGGCCCTGTTCAGGTAGTCCACCATGGCGCTGAACAGGGCCATATTGGCCATCTGTCCGCTTATGAGGCGGGCCTCCACGTGGCGGCAGCCCAGGTACCTGACCATCTCATCCTTAAGGAGGTCTTCCACCCGGGCTATGAAGTCGGTGCCCTGGTAGTAGAAGATGGCGGTGTCGTGGAAGGCCTTTGCCTCCTTGTGCTCGGCGTATCTGAAGGCGGGGTCCATCACCGACAGGAGCCTGGCCATTGGGGAGAGGGCCATCTCAGAGGGGATCAGGTTAATGCACTCCCGTTGTCGCCAGACCGTGTTCTCCACGGTCTCTTTCAGGAGGTCCAGGACCCTGTCTTCCACATACCCCGGGGTCTGTTCAGAAGGAAGGGGCTCCCGGTGAGAGACAATGGGTCTGGCATAGGGGGGCGCGTCCGAGCGGAGATGGTAGGGTACCACCACGGCCTCCACCATCCTGGCCCTGATCTCTACCTGGACCCTTTCATCGTCAACAATGTCACTGTCTATATAGGCCAGGCAGATGGAACGGAGCTTCTGCTGCCCGGTCTGGGTCCACTCAAGGCCTTCCCCCTCCACTGCCCACATGGGAACCATGGTCCCGCTGGTGACGTATCCCACGTGCCTCCCCTGCCAGAAGACCTTTGAGCCGGGCCGGGCCACCCCCCTGCCGGTCACGGCCATGGGCCGAATCATGCGTGGCAGATCGGCCATGAGGGAGTAATCACGGAACATGATCCTCTCAAGTGCCTTAAACTGCCTGAGGAGGGGCTCACGGCCCTGAAACTCACCCTTGAGGGGTGAAAAACTCACCGCTGGTTTTGCCACCTGGCAGGCCAGGATGGGGATCTCCCTCCCTTCAGGGTCCATGCCTATCTCGTGGCCATAAAGGGGCAGCCCGGCCTCCAGCCGGAGGGTGTCACGGGCCCCTAATCCCACAGGGGAAGCGCCCTCCTCCACAATCCGGTCCCACAGCATAGGGGCCTTGTCCCGGTCCACGAACAGTTCAAAGCATAAGGGCTCCCCTGTGTAGCCGGTCCTGGCCACCATCACATGGGCGCCAGATATGGACATGGTGGAAACACTGTTTCGCTGCGGCTCAGGCAGTTCCCCGGTCTGGATTAGGCCCTCCAAAATCTGTCGCGATCGCGGCCCCTGAAGAGAGAGCATGGCAATATCTTCGGTCCTGTCAAGGGACTCCACGTGGGTTATCCCTGAAAGCAGGGCCTGAAGATGCTCCCAGTCCTTATCCCTGTTGGCCGCGTTTACCACGAGCAGGTACTCATTTTCTTTAAAACTATAGAGGTATGCATCATCAACGGCACCCCCGGTCCTGCTGGGGATCAGAGTGTACTGGGCCCCCGTTGTCCTTATGTCCAGGGCCGCGGCGTTGTTGGTCAGGGAGTGCTGGAGAAATCCGAGGGCACCCCTGCCCCTGAAGATGAAGCGCCCCATGTGGGATACGTCAAAAAGGCCGGCCCCCTTCCTGGTGGCCAGGTGCTCCTTTACTATGCCCGTGGGGTACTCCACCGGCATCTCCCAACCGGCGAATTCCACCATCCTGGCCCCTGAAGCAACGTGCCGGTGGTAAAAGGGTGTTCGCTTGAGTTGACTCATGGGTGGTCCTCTTGGTTTTCAACGGCCCTGTCCACCCTCAAGCCTGTTTAGAGGCTCCCGGCTGACCGGGCAGGCACCCGGGATTCCAGGCCTGAAAACAGTGCCGTCAACTCAAC
>DREN01000161.1 GCA_011051075.1 Deltaproteobacteria bacterium
ATGACATCATGGACCGGATGGCGGCCCTGGGCATGATGGGGATCCCCTATCCCGAGAAATACGGGGGGAGCGGCGGCGACTGGGTGGGGATGCACCTGTGCATCGAGGAGGTATCCAGTGGCGATCCCACCCTCGGGGCGCTTCTGGACGTGACCACCAGTGTTGTGGCCCAGGAGCTGGATGTATTCGGCACCGAGGAGCAGAAGAGAAGGTGGCTCGTACCCATTGCCGCAGGTGAACAGATCGGGGCCTTCGGCCTCACAGAACCGGACGCGGGATCAGACGCCCAATCGATCCGGACCAGGGCAATTTTGAAGGACGGAACCTGGGTCATAAACGGCACCAAACAGTTCATCACCAACATCGGTCTGGATAACGCAGGCCTTATCGTCATCGCGGCGGTGAGCAAAAGGGCGGTCCAGGGCCCGGGCCGTATCTCCACCTTCATAGTACCAAAGGACGCCCCCGGCCTTATCCTGGGCAAGAGGTACGAAAAGATCGGGTGGCATGGCTCGGCCACACATGAAGTAATTTTCGAGGACTGCGCCGTGCCTGAGGGTAACCTCTTGGGCGATCCTGCCAAGGGTTTTTCACAGCACCTGAGTGTTCTCCAGACCGGACGTATAAGCATCGCCGCCATTGCAACAGGATCTGCCCAGGCCTGTCTGAACGAGTCCATCCGTTACGCCAGGGAGAGGGTTCAGTTCGGGAAGCCCATCTCTACTTTCCAGGCTATCCAGTTCAAATTAGCCGATATGGCCGTTGCCATTGAACTGGCCCGAAACCAGTACCTGAAGGCCGCCTGGCTCAAGGACATGGGCAGGAAGCACGCGTTTGAGGCCACGGTTGCCAAGCTCTTCGCCTCTGAGATGCTGGAGAAGACCGCCTCGGACGCGGTCCAGATACACGGGGGCTACGGGTATATGGCCGAATACCCGGTCTCGCGGTTTTACAGGGGAGCCAAGGTCCTGCAGATTGTGGAAGGGACATCAGAGGTAATGCGGATCATCCTGTCCAGGGAGTTAGGGCTCTGAGCAAAGGATCATGTTATAGACTTCCAGATGATGAAGGATCTTTACGTGCAACCGGTCTCTTCGGTTGAGGAGGCTGTAATGGAAAGCGTGAAGACCCACGGAGACAGGGATATTGCCGTTGTACCCGAAGGCCCCTACGTTATCCCACTTTTCAGCCGGTGATGATTTGGGGACGCTGAGTTTTCCTGAGGAGCATGAGTTGCTTTCGTTGCAGTTGATTTGCGGCTGAGACGGGAAATCGGTGATCACTTTTCTTGGAGGAAGAACAATGGCAGTACAATCCATTATAAACGAGTTGCGGGAGATAGTGGGCCCGGACAATGTCCTCACCTCGGATATGGACCTGGCCCTTTACAGTTATGATGCGTCCCTGGAAAAGGGCCGCCCCGACGTTGTGGTTCTGCCCGGCTCCACAGAGGAGGTTTCGAAGATCATGGCCATGGCCCACAGGGAAAAGGTCCCCATCCTGGGCCGTGGATCGGGCACCAACCTGACAGGGGGCACCATCCCTGTGAAGGGGGGGATTGTGGTCCATTTTTCCAGGATGAACCGGATCTTGGAGATCGATATCCCCAACCGTACTGTGACCGTGGAGCCGGGGGTCATCACCCTGGATCTTCAGACAGAGGTGCTCAAAAAGGGATTTGTGTACCAGCCCGATCCTGCCAGCCAGAAGGTCTCCACCATCGGCGGCAACATCGCGGAGAACTCCGGCGGTCCCCACTGCCTCAAATACGGTGTCACATCCAACCATGTGCAGGGCCTGGAACTGGTCCTGAACGACGGCACCGTGATCCGGACAGGGGGTAAGAGCTGGGACAACCCGGGATACGATATCAAGGGGCTCTTTGTGGGCTGCGAGGGGACCCTGGGCCTGGTGACCAAGGCGATCCTGAAGCTGGAAAAGGCCCCGGAGGCGGTAAAGACCATGCTTGCCATCTACGATACCATCGAGGATGGGGCCAACACGGTCTCGGCCATCATCGCGGAGGGGATCATCCCTGCCACCCTGGAGATGATGGACAACAGGGTCATGCGGGCCGTGGAGGAGACCATAAAGGTGGGCTATCCCTTAGACGCTGCCGCGGTACTGATCATAGAGCTGGACGGCATGCCCGAGGGCATGGAGGAAAACGCCGTGAAGATCATGGAGATCTGCAGGCGGAATAACGTGAGAGAGGTGAAACTGGCAAAGGACGACGCGGAAAGGGCTATGCTCTGGGCCGGCCGCAAGGGGGCCTTCGGTTCCGTGGGACAGGTGCGGCCCAGCTATCTCTGCTGCGACGGAACGGTCCCCAGGAGTAAACTGCCGGAGGTCCTGGCCAAGGTCATCGAGATCGGTGAAAGGTATCACCTTCCCATAGGCAATGTATTTCACGCCGGAGACGGGAACCTCCACCCCCTTATCATGTTCGATGAGAGGGACCCCGAGGAAAAGGGGCGGGTCCTGAGGGCGGCCACCGAGATCCTCAGGGCCTGCGCAGACGCGGGCGGCACCATCAGCGGAGAGCACGGCATAGGGCTTGAAAAGCTCAGGGAAACCTCGTTTATCTTCTGTGAAAACGATCTGGAGTTCGAGCGCAGGCTCAAGAGGGCCTTTGATCCGGACAACATCATAAACCCAGGGAAGATGATCCCCGAACCGGTATGTGTACAGTAGTGAAGCGCCTGAAGTTATGGGACATCGCAGGTGATGCACTATTGAGTGATCAGGGATAGTATACTTAGGAGCTTTAACGTGGCGGATTTTAAACAGTTGCTTGAAAGGCTCTCCGGCATCGTGGACCGGGAGTTTGTCAGGACCGGACCTGATAAGACCGGGGAGTATGCGGTGGATAAAAGACTCCCCGATGCGGTGGTATTCCCCGGAAACACCGATGAGGTTTCAAAGGTGGTTACCCTGGCCAACAGGGAGAACCTGGCCGTTGTTCCGTGCGGAAGCAGGACCAAGATCGCCATGGGCAACAGGCCCCGGCGGCTGGATCTGGTCATATGCACCTCGCGCATGAACCATATGATCGATGTGGATACTTCAAACCTGACCATCACCGTAGAAGCCGGGGTGAAGTTCAGGGATATACAGGCCAGGCTTGCCACCCAGGAGGACCGCTGCTACCTCCCCCTGAATGACCTTGCTACCCAGTCCGATGATGTGATCTGCTCTGACAGGTCCCACAGCGGCTGTTTCCTGCCCGTGGACCCGGCATTTGCCGACTTGGCCACAATAGGCGGGATCATAGCCGCCAATTCCAGCGGGTCCCGCCGGCTGCTCTACAGGAATATAAGGGATTCCATCCTTGGGGTTCGAATGACCGCACCCACGGGAG
>DREN01000417.1 GCA_011051075.1 Deltaproteobacteria bacterium
ATATCCAGACTCCTGTAAAGGTCAAAAAGCCTCTTCTTGTGTCCGTCTTCCATTCCCGCCAGCCGCGTCAGGAGATCTAAAGCTTCCCTGTTCTCCATCATACGGGCCGCAGAGGTGTAGAACTCCCCGAGGGCCTGCTCCATGTTGTAGGCAAAGGCGATTACGTCAAAGGGGGCTTCATCCCCTTTCAGTGTCACCCTCCCCATCTGAACCGGTCCTTCGGCAGTGAGACCTTTCCACGCCCTCATGCCTCCCTTGAGGTTGTAAACCTCTCTGAAGCCCTGGCCGGACAAAAGCTGCGCAGCGGCACGGCTGCGGCCTCCTATGGCTCAGTAAACAATGACCGGTTTTTCAGGGTCAAGCTCCCGTGACCTGTCGGCAAGCTGTGGCAGGGGGATAAGCACGGCCCCCGGAATCCGGGAGTCTTCATACTCCCCTGGCTGACGCACGTCCAGCAGGGTATATGTCCCCTCTTCATGCTCGGCCATATAGTTCCGTGCCTCTTCAGCAGCCATATTCTTCACCGGGGTAAAGAGCTTTTTCCATTTCATAAGACCGCGCCTCCTTATGAGTGTTATATCTTTTCCGCCACGATTCCCGCTACTGCCTTAGTGCTTCCCACAATCCCCTCCCGGTAACGCAGGCACCGGAAGTTCTGGAACAGCCTGAGCAGTTCGTTTCGCTCCAGCAGGTAATCCGGGTTCCTGGGCCTGCCGAATGCGGCCTGATCAACGATAAATGTCTCATAGACCACCATGCCCCCGGTACGAAGGGCAATTTTGATCTTGGGTATGAGGGGCCGATGCAGGTAGTTAAAACAGACGATGAGGTCAAAAGATTCTGGATCAAAATCCACCTGGCCTTCAAGGTCCTGGACCCGGACATTCAGATGGACCCCCGCTCGTTGGGCGAGTTCCAGGGCCAACTCCACCGCCTCCTCGGAGATATCGATCCCTTCCGTTTCCCAGCCCGCCTCAGCCAGATAGACCGCGTTACGGCCCCGGCCCATGGCCAGGTCAAGGGCCCGGCCCCTGGGCAGTAAATCTATGTTTTCCACCAGGAAGGAAGAAGGCTCCTCCCCGAAATCGTGAAACCGAGACATGGGATCTCCTTCAAAGATAACAAGGGGTTGCAAAATCATAGTTAAGGCCGGGAAAAAGTCAAGCCAAATCCCTGGATACCCAATTGGAAATCCTGCTTGAACATTGGCACGGATTAGGGTAGATGAGGGCTGAAGTCATGGGCAGGCGTCCCACATATGGAGGAGATCAAGACAATGGAAAAAAAGCGGGTCAGCGAGAGCGCAGTGGTTACGGCACAGGTCATGATGCCCCAGGATGCCAATCCCGCTGGGAACGTCCACGGCGGCGTGATAATGAAACTGATCGATACCGCAGCAGGCGTGGTGGCCAGGCGCCATACGCGCGCAAACGCAGTCACAGCCTCCATCGACAGGCTCGACTTCCACCATCCCGTGTACGTCGGTGATCTCCTGACCCTCAGGGCCAGCATCAATCTGGTTGGAAAGACCTCCCTTGAAATCGGGGTGAGGGCCGAGACCGAACACCTTCTCACGGGAGAGATCCGACACACCGCGTCCGCCTACCTGACCTTTGTGGCCCTCGGACCAGACGGAAGACCCGTACAGGTGCCGGGGCTTATCCTTGAGAGCGAAGATGAGATACGGCGTAACCGTGAGGCCCATGACAGGCGGGATCTGCGGCTTGCGGAAAAAAGGAGGGAGGAGGCGGACCAGGGAGGGGCCTGACCGCCTATGGTTGAGATCAGAAGGAAACAGAAGAGATGATCGTTCAGATATACGAGATCCAGACACCGCAGGACGCGGAGAGGTGCATTGAGCTGGGTGTAAACCACGTGGGAAGCGTTGTACAGAGCATGGATGTATGGCGTATCCCCCTGCTGAAGGAGACCGTCCGTCTGTCCGGGGGTACAGATACAAAGAGCAGTATGATTCCGCTGTTTCAGGACAGGGACACCATCTACAGGGTCATTGACTATTACCGGCCCGACTACGTCCACTTATGCAACAGCCTCACAGACATCGAGGGAAATCCGTTCGACCCGGGAGATATGGTGGTGTTTCAGTCAGAACTGAAGGAGCGATTCCCTGAGGTTGGCATTATCCGTTCCATCCCCGTGCCAAAGCAAGGGACGGCCCCCGACTTTCCATCGGCAGAATTAGCCCTGTCCTTACAGCCCGCAACCGATATTTTCCTCACCGATACCTGGCTGGGAAGGGAGCCTGTTGAGGGCTTCCTCGGCATCACCGGCCAGAGGGCCGACCCTGAGATAGCCCGTTCTCTGGTACAACAGAGCAGAAGACCGGTCATTCTGGCAGGGGGGCTTTCCCCTGATAACGTTTACAACGCCCTGATGGAGGTCGTTCCGGGAGGGGCCGATACCTGCACCCTTACGAACAGGATGGATGAGGGGGGGAACCCTGTCCGCTTTGCAAAGGATTTCCATAAGGTGAAAAGGTTCGTGGAAGAGGTGCGGAGGGCGGAAAATGAGCTTCGCCGGGAAAAACTGAGGCTGACCGAAAAGCTGAGGGGCCTTGAGGAGGACCTCAAGGACAGGGAGGCGGCGCTCCCGGCCCATTCTGTAAGGCCGCACCAGATGATGGTAATCGAGGCCATTGAGGACGAGATTGAAGGGGTGGAAAAGGAGCTTGCAAGGTATAAGGCAGTTTCCGTGTAGATTCAGAAATATAGACTTCCAGATAAGAATTTTGGACTGCGTTATCGGTGGGAATCGTCGACGACGTACTATGGCTACCACTTACTCCGATTCCTCCCTCTGGCCTTGCCAAAATCATTATCTGAAACCCTATAGATCCGTCCCTCCCCGACCCTGAAGGCCCGGCCCCTGCCATTACGAAAACGGGCATCAAAAACCTTGCAAAAGCTCTTTTAATCGTATATTAAGGGTAGCAGAACATGCGGAGAGATGGCCGAGTCGGCTGAAGGCGCTCGCCTGCTAAGCGAGTAACGGGAGAAATCTCGTTCGAGGGTTCGAATCCCTCTCTCTCCGCCATTTTTTTGCCCCTGCACCGCTCGCACTACACGTCAAAATGCCCGGTTCGTATGAAAGTCCTGAGTCTACCTTCCAGGGCCTCCTCCCATCCGCCCCGGTAGACGATGGCCGCTGCGATCTCCACGGCGAGGATGGCACAGACGATCTTGGACGGAAGGCCTTTGATCCGGGCGCGGAACCCCGGGGGGGGCATCACGCAGCAGCGGCCGTAGGTGATGAAGCATTACCTTTCTGAAGAGCGGTCGGCGTGGCACGGCGGGGCGTGCTTTTCCAGGACAAAAAAGTTGGTCTTGAGTG
>DREN01000244.1 GCA_011051075.1 Deltaproteobacteria bacterium
CAATCGCAGTCGTGGAATCGGCTGACGCTCTCGAATCCAATGATATTCAGCTAATGGCGAGGCTTGCCAGGGCATACCTTTCTCAGGAGGTGCTTCCGGGAAGCGTGAGATTTATGTGCAAGGTCCTTGTCCTGGCTAATTATTGTGAGCTTCACGAGGATGCTTACTCGCGGAAAGACCATATCTTTCCCACCTGTATCGAGGTCTGGCCGGACGAGCGTCTCAGGGAAATCGCACGCCAGGCGTCGGAATGGCTTGATGCGCTCTGATACCAGGGGTCAATGAAATATGAGAGCAGTGGAACCCGGGTTTATAAAGGAGCTTTTTTTTGCACCCGCTTTCTGGTACTTTGTCCGAACAGATGCGGCTACTATTGGTATTTTATCTGCCCATCTTTCCGGAATCCATTGTCATCGCGCCCTGGGATGGGACCTGCGCCCCAAGATCAGACACGCCATCCTGGCCAGTGAGATCTCCCGATCAATCGTCTATGGGGGCGACTGGGAAGTGGATATTGAAGAGCGACTCAGGGGATGCCTGAGAAGAAAATTTTGCTGAGGAGGAGTATGGAAAAAATTACGCCTGAAACCTATGACAAGTATATCAAGGCCCTGATGGAGATCAGCGGCGCCATCACCTCCGAGCACTATCTGGAAGATATCCTGAAGTTGATTGTCATGGTTACAGCTAAGGTGACAGGTGTTGAAATCTGCTCCTTATGGCTGGTGGATGAGGGTGGAGAGCCTGCGAAGATACGGTTGAAGGCCACCCAGGCCATAGAGCCCGAGTACGTAAGAGACCGGGCCCTCACCATGACAGAGGGCGTGGTGGGCTACGTGGCCACCCAGAAGCGGCCCCTTATTGTCAGGGATGTTCTCAAAGAACCCCTGTTTAAGGAAAAGGAGATGGCAAAGAGACTGGGTCTGGTATCTATGGTCAGTGTTCCTCTTCAGGTAAAGGCTGGAAAGGTTATAGGTGTACTCAACTGCTTTACGGCCCAACCCCATGAATTTTCCGAGACAGAGGTGAACCTGATAAAGGCAGTGGCCAATCAGGCTGCCGTGGCCATACTGAATACGGAACTTATGGTCAAGACCAGGGTTATCCAGGAGGAATTAGAGACCCGGAAGTTGGTGGAGCGGGCCAAAGAGATCCTCATGCGCAAACGGAGCATGAAGGGTGATGAGGCCCACCGCTGGATTCAGAAGAAGAGTATGGACTCCCGAAAGTCCATTCGCCACATCGCAGAGGCTATCCTCCTTTCAGATGAAATATAGCGCCTGAACGCTGTATTCAGAAGAATCTTCAAGGTATCTCAATAAATCCGAGACCGATGTTCTCTTTGAGCAGGTCTCGGGCGCAGCGCAAACCCCTCTATGGCAAAAATGTCTTGACAGAGAGAATATCTGAGGCTATACTTATCTGTTAAAATTTGATCAAAGCCTTGCACAAAGACGTGTTAAGGCCTTTCGTGATAAGACAAAGGCGTCTAAACCCTAATCAGGGAAGGCGCCTTTTTTTATTTTTTCCCCGACCTAAAATAGAGGAGGATAGAACATTGAACTTACAAAGACCAAACGCGAATGAAGCCCTTCAGACCAAGAATCGCTCACGTGATGTGGCCCCGCAGTCAGGCATCTGCAGCAGGTGTGTTGACGGATGCAAGGGGAACTGCGACATGTTCAATGCCACATTCCGGGGGAGAGAACTCCTTTACCCTCAGCCATTTGGCAGCATTACGGCCGGTGCGGACAAGGACTACCCTGTTGATTACTCCCATCTGAATATCATGGGTTATGCCCTTGGAGCCAAGGGGGTTGAACCGGACCCGGACAAGGCCACTTTCCCGGCGGTCAATACGGAAACCTCGTTTGGCGCCACTGAAAAGGTAAAGATGAAGGTCCCCATATTCACCGGGGCCCTCGGGAGCACGGAAATTGCGAGGAAAAATTGGGGACATTTTGCCATCGGGGCCGCCATCAGCGGGATCACCTTAGTGTGCGGTGAAAATGTCTGCGGCATCGACCCGGACCTGGAATTCAACAGCGACGGGAAGGTGAAAAATTCACCTGAAATGGACCGCCGAATTAAGGAATACCGCCGTTACCATGAAGGCTACGGGGACATCCTTGTGCAGATAAACGTGGAAGATACCCGAAACGGGGTAGCGGAATACGTTATCGACAAATTAGGTGTTGAGACTATTGAACTGAAATGGGGGCAAGGCGCCAAATGTATCGGCGGAGAGATCAAGGTGAACTCCCTGGACCGGGCAATCGAATTGAAAAACAGGGGGTACATCGTCACCCCCGATCCGGAGGCCCACGCCTTTCAAGCCGCCTTCAAGGCTGGACCCCTGAAACAGTTTGAGCGCCATTCACGCCTCGGTTTCATTGATCAGGAAGGCTTTATGAAAGAGGTGGAGCGGGTACGCAATTTAGGCGCAAAGCGTGTCACCCTCAAGACCGGTGCGTATCCCATGAGAGAACTGGCCATGGCGATCCGCTGGTCCAGTGATGCCAAAATCGATCTTCTGACCATCGACGGGGCCCCGGGAGGCACAGGCATGAGCCCGTGGCGGATGATGAGCGAATGGGGCATCCCCTCTATCTATCTGCACTCCATGGCCTTTGAACTGTGCGATCGACTCGCCAAGCGAGGCTTATGGGTCCCGAACATCGCCTTTGCAGGCGGGTTTTCGGCAGAAGACCATGTTTTCAAGGCTCTGGCTTTAGGCGCCCCGTACTGCAAGGCCGTCTGCATGGGCCGTGCCCTAATGATTCCGGGCATGGTGGGGAAAAATGCGGAGAGGTGGCTGAGAGGCGAACAAGGCGGGCTCCCGTCCACGGTTTCAAAATACGGATCAACAAAAGAAGAGATTTTCATGAATTATGAGGTTCTTAAAGAAAAGTACGGGGCCGAGGCAGACACCCTTCCGTTGGGGGCTGTTGGCATATATAGCGCCGTAGACAAGATCAAGGTAGGACTCCAGCAGTTAATGGCCGGTTCGAGAAACTGGGAGGTCAAATACATCAGCAGGAAGGATATATTTTCACTGACAGAAGAATGTGCAAAGATTACGGGTATTCCGTATGTAATGGATGCATACAGGGAAGAGGCCCTCGGTATAATAGATGCCTAAGACCTGACAGAAAATAGTTCGAGACATCAAGGGGAGGAATTTATCCTGCCCTTGATGTTTTCAATCTTCTGTTAGACACGTTGAATAATCATCCTTTATTACTTCGAGCCGCCTGCTCCAATCGAAAATCTGAGGCGGAGGTAAGATGGACTCAGAAAACACTAATCAATCGATAGAATCTTATGCGCGTTTCAGGA
>DREN01000069.1 GCA_011051075.1 Deltaproteobacteria bacterium
AGTTGGAGGAGACATCGTCTACGTTCTGGATTTTCGCGTCCCCGAACACATGGGGGTGTCTCCGGATCATCTTGCGGGTGATCCCCTCAATCACCTCGATGAGGTCAAACTCTCCCCGCTCAGATGCCAGCCGGGCCAGAAAAAGGATCTGGAAGAGCAGGTCCCCCAGCTCCGCGCACACCTCCTGGGGCGATGAGCCCTCAATGGCCTCCATGACCTCGTAGGCCTCTTCAAGGAGGTAAATCCTGACGGTGGCGTCTGTCTGCTCCGCGTCCCAGGGACAACCCCCAGGACCCCTGAGCCGGTCCACCAGTTCCATTAGAGACCGCATCGCGGCTGCTAATCTTTGTGCATCCATTTTTTCCGGAGGCCTACTCGATCCTTTCTGAAATGGCCTTTTCCACCCGCTTCTTCTGAATAACGAACTTCTCCTTCAATTCCTGGTACGTATCCGTTGACAGGAGCCCCACCATGGACTGGTAGGAGTTGATGATGAAGGGTGCAAGTTTTGAATCAGCGATAATACGGGACTTTGAAGGGACAAAAAAGGTAAGGAGAACAATGGCGAAATAGGTTATAATAATCCCTTTCAGCACGGCCAGGCCCGCGCCCAAGGCCCGGTCGGCCCAGCCCAGGAAGATCTTCTTTATCACCTTGTTGAGGAACCAGCCCGCCACATTGCAAAGGACCAGGACCAGGGCAAAGATAAGGGCGAAGCTGATAAGGGGGAGGAATTTTCCCCATGGAAGATAGGCATCCAGAAGATCGGTCAGGCTGGGCTGGAGAAGAGAACCCAGCCAGATCCCCAAGATGACCCCCGCAAGGGAACCCACCTCCCTGATAAAGCCCCGGAACAGGCCGCGTACCATTAGAAAGACCATGCAGGCTATTATGATCACGTCAAGGATACTCATGGGAAGCCTCGATCAGACAGAAGGTATTGTTCAGACGGTATGCAGGATCCTATTGTTAAGGCCCATATAGCATCATTCGGTTGGGTCTTCAAGGAGTTCGGCGTCCTATGAGGATCGGATTGAAACTGGTGTGGTGATCATAGACATCAAGCCCCTCGCGCCCCTTGAGAAAACCCACCGCCCTGTAGGTTATAGGCGTGGCAGCGGCCTCATAGGCCGACTTGAACAGCCACTGGGTAACAACGGCGTATAACAGGACCCCCGTTGACATGGTTCCGGCAAAGGCCAGGGTTATAAAGACGAAGGAGTCCACCCCCTGACCTACCAGGGTGGACGTTATGGTGCGGGTCCAAAGCCAGCGGCCCCTGGTGGCTATCTTCATCTTTGCCATGACATAGGCGTTCAGGAACTCCCCCACAAGATAGGCCGCAAACGAGGCCCCTAAAAGCCTGGGCGCGTATCCCAGTATCCTCTCGTAGGCCGTCTGGCCGTCCCAGAACGGGACCGGTGGGATTATCTGGCCCAGATAGATGGCCATCACCATCAGGAGGTTGCAGAAAAACCCCAGCCAGATGACCTTTCTGGCCTGGGAGTACCCGTACACCTCGGTGAGCAGATCCCCGGCGATATAGCTGACCGGGAATATGATCACGCCGGCGGGCAGGACAAGCCCCAGGAAACCTACGAGCTTCACCGAGATTATGTTTGCGCTCATAAGGCTGGTTATGAAGACCGCGACCACTACCATAAACCAGAGGGAGTATCGTGGGGCCTTGGGCCTGTATTGGAGACCTTCATTCATTTTCTAATCACGGCCCGGGGCAGGCTGGTGCTCCTTTCTGAGCAGGTCGTTTACCGTCTTTACCGGGTTAAAGGTAATATCCGGCACTTCCACAAAGAGGGTGATCCACCGGGCCATGGACCCGTTCCAGAGTCCGGGATGCTCCAGGGCCTTCAGGTCCTTTCCATCCTTTGACTTCCGGGTGATGAGAAAGGCCCCGGGATCAACGAATCTGTCCAGATCAAAGGGCCGCCCCTGCCAGTCCCGTATCCCGCACACCAGGTCAACCGGGTTGAAATGGGTGGAGGAATGAAAGATCTCCCTCTGTTCCCGGGATTCCAGATCAATATGGGCCGTTTCCACGATCTGGAGAGACTCCCGGCCCGTATGGTCAGCAACCCAGAAAGGGCCGCCCCCGGGCTCACCCACGTTTTTCACCATCCCGCAGACCCTCACGGGCCGGTCAAACAGATCCATTAGAAAGGAGCGGCGGACCTCGGGGGGGCCCTCCTGTACAGGCCCCGGTATGGAGAGGAGCAGTTCATCCTCTATAAACCTGGCCGCCTCGGCCAGGGACCGGTCATCCACCGGGTCTCTGACCAGTCTTTCCATGTGGCCGCGGATCATATCCCTGATCCAGACCAGGTAACCCGCCGTGAGCTTCTTCCACCGGAAGGTCTCGGGCTTCAGGTGATCGGGGACCACGTTGTCTATATTCTTTATGAACACCAGATCAGCATCGACCCGGTTCAGGTTCCTAAGCAGGGCCCCGTGTCCCCCGGGCCTGAAGAGGAGCCTTCCGTCCTTCAGTCTGAAGGGGGTATTATCGGGGTTTACTGCAACGGTGTCGGTGGACCTTGCCTGGGCTGAAAAGGAGAGATCATATACCACCCCGTACCTCTCTTCGTAGACTGGCCCGGCCTCGCCCAGGCATGCCTCAAACCCGGAAAGATGCTCCTCTGACACGGTAAAATGAAGGGGACACCGTCCATCTTCACCTGCCACATAGGAGGCGGCCTCCACCAGGTGCTCCTCAAAGGCCGTCCTGCTCCCCTCCGGGTACTGGTGAAACTTGAGAAGTGCCTTGGGGAGACCGGCGTAGCCCAGCCCCTCGTCCGTAAGGAGAAACCGGAGTATCTCCCTGAAACGCCCCTCCTCTATGAGGGTGTCCACATGGTGCCCCCCGCCGGAAAGTGCGGACTCCAGATCCCTGAAAAACGCAAACCTTTTCAGACCCTCTATGAATTCAACAAACTGCCCGGCCTCACGGTCTCCTGCCGAGGCCTCTCTGGATACCGCGTCCCACGAGATCTCTTTGCCCTGATTCAGGTATTTTAGGAGGACCTTGAACATCCTGGTGGCGGCCCCCGATGCCGGGACGAACTTGAGGCACTTAAGGCCCCTTTTTCCCGTCTCCCAGGTCCTCATGAGGGAGGCGGCCCTTTCTCGGTCAAAGACCCTTATCCCGTCCCCCACAGTGCACGGCCTGACCAGCCTGAGGAAGGGCCTGGGCATCCTGAAGAGGCCGAGCTGCCTCCTGACCTCCTCCGCACTGAGCCCCTGCTCCTCTATCTGTCTTAAGTCCTCACTAATAAGCGTATCCCTGTCCATCCGCGACCTCCAAAAGGAATCACCTCCCGCC
>DREN01000042.1 GCA_011051075.1 Deltaproteobacteria bacterium
GTATCCACCTGAGGGTCTGAAAACTCAAGAGGCTTGAACCACCGTCACTACGAACCCGTGAGAGTATAAAGGCGATCACCGACCCTGTCCAGCCAAGGAATCCTGCCAGCAGAACAATACTCCACAATGGATCAGGCCCTGTTGGTCGGAGGCTGTCAGGCAGACGGATTTCCCGTCCGTCTCCCCCTTCGGGACGACCCCTCCGGTCCTGTGTCATCCTCAGCAGCTCGTCTATCCTTGCGTCTGTCTTTTCAATCCACTCCTTTCCTGGTGTATAAAAACTCACCGCGCCCATGAATCCCCTCCTTATTGCCCTCAGCGCTATCAGGGCAAGCCGCTGATCCCCCTTCTTCTCTGCATCTTCGCTTATCTTCCAAAGACGTTCGGCTGATCTTCGCACATAGGGATTGAAAGGCGTATACCAGTGAATGGAGCGGTCAAAGCAGGTGATAGCCTCCACTAACCGGCCTGCGTTGAGGCAGGCTTCCCCTTCCCTGAAAGTCTGCATTGAGCCGTAAAAGGCCCTTGCCCATACCATCAGCAGCAAGACTCCCACAATCACCGTTGCAAAGAGGATAGGTTTGAAGTAATTGTTATGAATTGCCGGAAAAGGAGGTGAGGGTTTCATACGGGGCAGTGGGTTCCCTGCGGCTGGTCCGTGATGGCACTTACCGGTTAATACGAATAATGCACTCCATACTATCTTGACGCACTGTCATATTTTTTTAGCCCAGAATGGAAATTGAGTCAACCCATTGTGCAGGATCGGGGAAATTCGGGACATGGACTGACCTGTCCTGCGCCATCCTGCTGATCGGCTTCTGCGCCTTTCTCTTCAGGGGAGTCCTTTTCGGAGGGCATCTCCTTTTCGGCTCCGATTTCGTGGGATTCTACCAGGGGATCAAGCAGTTCCTGTTCGACCAGGTTCACCACCACGGTTCAATCCCCTACTGGAATCCCTTTGTCTTCGGCGGCATGCCCTTCTGGGCCCATCCTGAATCCACCATCTTCTACCCCCTTGACTTTCTCTTCTATCTACTGCCTACTGAACAGGCCTTCGGCTATACCATGTTCCTGCATATGGGCCTGGGAGCCCTTTTCATGTACTCGCTTCTCCGTTCCCTCGGTATCGGTTACGGCGGAAGCTTTGTGGGCGCAACCGTGTTTACCTGCAACGGATTCATCATGGCAACCCTCTACGACGGCCAGATGTTCCGGGTACAGGCGTATATCTGGCTGCCACTGATAATCTGCCTCCTGAACCGGGCCCTCAAACCCCAAGGGTCGTATCTGAACGCCATGGCAGCGGGTCTTTTCTGGGGTTTTCAGATCCTCTCGGGCTCCCCGCAAGACGCCCTCTATACCATGATGGCGGCATGCCTCTTCTGCCTTGTTTTAGGGGTATCGAAGACGCGCCCCGTAAAGGCCGTTTCCAGGATAACCGTCATGTTTCTCGTCTTTTTCGGTTTCGGCACAGGAACGGCCTTCATACAGATTCTGCCCACAATGGAATTCATCGGGCTTTCCGTGCGGGCGGCCTTCGATAGCTACCAACTGGTCACCTTGGGTTCCTATCCTCCACAGGGCATCATTACGGCTGTTATCCCGGATTTTTTTGGAAAATACGCCAGCGGTGACTTCTGGGTCTCAAACGTCCCTTGGAGCGTGCCTCTTTACAACCTCTACACGGGAATCCTCCCGCTCCTCCTCCTCTTTTTCATTTCCTTCCGAAACAGAATGGATCGCAGGCTTGTCATTTTTGCCGGCATATCGGTGACAGGCGCCTTTATTCTGGCATTGGGGTCCAACACCCCCATTTACAGGCTGATATATCTGCTGCCCGGCTTCGACCGGATAAGGGCCCCGGCCAAGATTATCTTCCTCTATGTGTTCGGCATGGCCCTCTTAGCGGGGATTGGTATGGATGGCCTATTCAGACTTTCGGGGAGAGAAATTGTCAGGAGGGCATGCTTACTCTTGCCTCCCGTTCTCCTCATTATCTTCCTGGACGGGATCTTTCTTTGGAAAAAAACCCTTGTCTTCTCCTTCTTTTCCCCCTTTGTGCTAGACCAGATGATACCTGGAAAGGCGGCCCATGCGGCGGGCCTTATCGTGGAGGAATTTCAGATTCTGACCGTACTGTGTACGGCGAGTCTTCTTATTATCCTCATTACGGCAAAGAACGTGCTGCAAAGGAGAACCGCCGCTGTTTTACTGTCGCTCATCGTACTTTTTGACCTGAGCTACATGAACCGGGGAGCGATCCGTTACAACGACAAGGGTTACGCATGGGCGACAAAGACCAGGACCCGCCTTGCCAGTGCCCTGGGGCATGATGGAGACATTTTCAGGGTAGGAAGCTACCCCAATCCCATGGGACCTAACTTTGAGATGTATCTTGGGTACCAGACCGTTGCGGGGTACAACCCCCTGTACCTTTATCGGTACTACGAGTACATACGCGCCTATAACAGGGGCCTTCTTGATCCGGGAGATGTCTGGTTCTTCTACACACCAAGGGGGAACGGGGTCCTCATGGATCTTCTGAACGTCAAATATGAAATCTCACACGAGAAAGGCAGCTTCGGGCTGCGGAAGTCCTGCCTGCCACGTGTGTTTTTCGTCCCGGGCCACGAGGTTACGGATAGGCCCGGGGTCCTTCACAGGCTGACCCGGCCCGGCTTCAACCCAAGGGAGAAGATCATATTTGAAGTGAAACCCTCCTCCCTGCCCCAACAGGACAGCGATGGGCCAGATCCCTGTCCCGCGAATCCCACTGAAGGATCAAAGACCAGGATTCTCTCCTACACCCCGGACAAGATCGTTGCATCGGTCTACGCGCCGTCACCGGGATACCTCTTTTTCAGCGAGATATTCTACCCGGGATGGGAGGCAGCAGTGGACGGGAGCCCTGTGCCGGTTCTCCGGGGAAACTACATCTTCAGGGTAGTCCAGGTTCAGCCAGGGACTCACCTGGTGGAGTTAAGCTTTGACCCGCCGACCATAAAATGGGGCGTTGCCGTCACGTGCCTGACCCTGCTCCTCATGGCAGTACTGTGGATCTTCAGTTTCCGACGAAAAAGTTCTTCAGAGGGTTCAGCCAGTAAACGTCCCTGCTCCGCCCAATGATAAGGGTCTGCTGTCGTTCAGGGGTCAGGAGGGGCAGCGCAAAAAGAGACACGAACAGGTTCAGCGCCTGGACCCTGAGACTTCCCATCCGTGTAGACGGCAGTTGACCTCCCCCCCCTGCTGGCCAAAAAGATGACGATAACGGACACAAGCAGGGAAAGGACTGAAATCAAAGCCCCTGTTTTCAAGCTCCCGGGATTGAATA
>DREN01000246.1 GCA_011051075.1 Deltaproteobacteria bacterium
ATCATAGTAGGCCTTCACCTTCAGTGATGAACGTACCCTTGCCTCGAGTTCGATTTTCTCCACCGGCTTGGTCAGAAAATCATCAGCCCCCGCCTCAAGAGCCCGTACCTTGTCCCCAACCCCCCTGAGGGCTGTCACCATAACGATGGGGATGATCCTGGTTTCCTCATCACCTTTCAGCCGTCTAGCCGCCTCAAATCCATCCATTTCAGGCATCATGACGTCCAACAGGATCACGTCAGGCGGGGTCTCCCTTACCTTTTCAAGGGCCTCCTCCCCATTTTTGGCAATGATCACCTCATGGCCCAGGGGGACAAGCATGGCCTCCATGAGACGCAGATTCCGGTCTTCGTCGTCAACCACCGAGATCCTGGACCTTTTTTTCATCTGACCCGTTCCCTTTCCCTGAAAAAAGCGATGTAGGGCTTGTTCCCGGAATTGTCCTGCATCGGTACGTGGAGCAAAGGGACCCAATGTTCCATGACAGTCCTCCTGCGACAGGCCCAGCAGGCTATTCGGGCAGGTATTCGACAACTGTTTTCAAGAGTTCCTTCATTCCAACAGGTTTTGTAATATACCCGTCAAACCCTGCATCCAGCACTTTTTCCTGATCCCCCTGCATTGCATAGGCGGTCAGGGCTACGACCGGAATATCCGTTGTTTTTTCATCCGCCTTGAGAATTCTGGTGGCCTCAAGGCCATCCATGCCGGGCATCCGGATGTCCATCAGGATCAGGTCGGGTCTTTCAGTCTTTGCCAGTTCAGCCCCTTCCTTTCCATCGGCCGCTTCCAGGGTGCGATAACCCTTCACGTTAAGGAAATCCCGAAAAAGCTTTCTGTTCATCACATCATCCTCGACAATCAATATCACCTTTTGCATGGTAATCCCCCCAAAAAGAGAAGGTATTGCAAATCGCCCATCTTTTATCTCAAACCTCGGTCACCCATATGTGCATTTGATTGCTCCTGCAGGGACTCCCCGGACAGGCTCACGCGGCTTTACCTGCCCGGACCTTCTCTAACAGTTCTTTTGCTGACTCCCCGTCTTCCGGAAAGATGGCCCAGGAAAATGAGATCTTCTCCTCTCCAGTCTCCCGTTCCAGCATCTCCACAAATCGCCTGCAGACAATCTCCGCCCCCCTTTCATCCGTCTCCTGGAAGACCAGATAGAGGTAGCCCTCCTGATCTGTTCCCCAGAAATCGCAGGTCCGAGTCTCCTGCTTCAGTACCTCCTCAACTCCGGGGTCCTTCTCTTTCACACGTTCCAGGCGGACATGAAAACGGGCAAGGATGAGAGGCCGCTTATGCCTCCTGGAAAGGTGCAGTACTTCCTCGAGACGGTTCAAGAAGACCTGTTCAGATTCAATCCCAGTCTCCACCCCAACGGCCGCGCATATATCCTCATCAGGAGGCAGGGATCTCACGGGCAGGATGAAGCTGAACCTGCTTCCCTTCCCCTCTCCTTCACTTTCCACCCAGATCTTCCCCCCATGCATCTCCACAAGACGTTTGCAAAGCGCCAGCCCCAGGCCCGTACCGGGGGTCTTGTCCCTGGTTCCATCTTTCACCTGGTAAAACTCATCAAAAACATGCTCCTGATCCACGTGAGAAATGCCGATACCCGTATCCGATACACTGATTTCGATGAAATCTCCTGTTGCGAGTTGCGAGTTGCGAGTTGCGTCTTGTTCTAAACCCGAGACACGTAACTCGGAACCCGTAACACGATTCGCCTCCACCTTGATGGCGCCACCGTCAGGGGTGAACTTTGCCGCGTTTGAAAGAAGATTGACCATGATCTGTTTGAGCTTTCGCGCATCTGCCGTGATCTCAAGGTCTGTTAGTTCCTCTGGCATCAGGATATCAAGACCGATCCCGTGCTTCATGGCCTTCTCCCTGATCATGATCATACTGTCTCCCAGAAGGTCCTTGATGCCCACCCGTGAGAGTTCAAGCTCAAGCCCGCCTGCCTCTATCTTGGACAGATCCAGGATCTCATTGATAAGAGAGAGGAGGTGTTTTCCGCTGTCCAGGATGTCGGTGGCGTATTCCACCTGTTTCTCGTTGAGCTTTCCAAAGTACTGGTCCCTCAATACCTCGGAAAACCCTATAATGGCGTTCAGCGGGGTGCGCAGTTCATGGGACATGCCGGCCAGAAACTGGGACTTGGCCAGATTTGCCATTTCAGCGGCCTGCACCTCTGCCTCAAGACGCATTTTCTCCCTCCCCGCCCTATGAAGCTCAGTCATATCTCTTGCAGATGCAAAAACTCCGGTCAACCGCCCCTCTGAATCTTTAAGTACAGAGCCGTTACAAAGCACAGGGATGATCTTTCCATCAGCGCTTCTAACCTCAAGGGGATAATCGCGGAGATGGCCTTCCGCAAATACCTTTTCAAAACCTCTCTCTGCCTCAGCCGGGTCGGTAAAATAGGTTCTAAAATCTGTCCCGATGATCTCATCCCTGGACAATCCTACAACCAGTTCTGTTGCCCGGTTCACATCGATGATCCTGCCCTCCGTGGAGAGTGTCACCAGTAAATCAAGGCTTGATTCAATAAGCCCCCGTGTATATTGCTCCGATTCCTTCAGGGCCTCCTCAGCCTGCTTCCGCTTAATAATGCCAGCCAGGGTGTCAGCGGCGGCACTAAGGAACTCCTCTTCCTTCTGAGCACGGGAGTGACCTTCTTTTAAGAATAGGCACATTACACCCAATATCATCTCATCGGCAATGATCGGCACACAGTAATGGCCGTGGGGGGTTATCCCCTCGTAGAGGATCTCATGGCGGTCATCTATACAGTCAACGAACTCAATGCTGCCGCTTAACGCGGCCCGACCGCAGATGCACCTGCCAAAGGGAACAGACGCACAGTCCTTTTTACAGGACTCAGGTAATCCTTTCTGGGCCTGCACCACCAGGATCCGGGGCTCATCTTTCACAAAGAATACGCATCCCTTTGATTCAAAGGCGAACATGGGGAACGAAAGGATAATATCAAGGGCCTGATCCAAGAGCTTATCAAGGGGGCTTTCTTCCAGGGCCAGGTGAAGGAGTGAGTTGAGCACTGCCTGGATTTTGTAATTTTGCTCAAGCTCGGCCATGCGGCCTTGAACCAGCCCCTCCAGGCGCTCCGAGTACTCCTCCAGGCGCCTGATCATGGGATTGCTGATCCTGATAAACAGGCTGACTCCCACCAGGACGACTGCCAGGGCCAGACCCTGGTGAGATCCATCATGGACCCGGCCTTTCCAGCGCCTCTGCCCAGGGATGATAGCGTGCTTCCCAAAGCCCCGCCGAGACCGCCCCCGGATGCACGGGCAGGGGCCGCTG
>DREN01000093.1 GCA_011051075.1 Deltaproteobacteria bacterium
CACGTTGGCAACGTGAGGCTCTACCAGCTGAGCTATTCCCGCAAGAGATTATCTTATATTTTACAACAAAGGGCGGGTTTGTCAATGAAAAATTGACAGCCCTGTAAAAAGTTCTTCCTGTGCGGTTAGACTTCAGCAATTGTGGATACAGGATCTATCCCGTCCGTGGGGGCCTCTTTTCCAAAGGACGCAAAACCCTATCTCATTGCATGGGGCGGCAGCATGCGCTTGAAATAAGCTACGGGAGAGCCCCAGGAGAGGGTCTCGGTTGGAGCATGTACGGGTCCCTGCCTGCTCCGAAGCTGTAATCCAACCAAGGGGGCGTTCCATGCCGTGATGGAATATTTTGTTGCGTCCTTTGGAAAAGAGGCCCCCACGGACTAAGGGTAACCGCACAGGTCGAAATAGTTCTTCCTGCAACCCCGGCCCCCCTACGAGCGGCCCGGCACAAAGAGGCTGTAAAACCTTCTGAAATAATCCCAGCCGGACCAGAGGGTCAGTATCAGGGCACCCCACAGAAAAACCGTCCCCACCACGTGAATATTCACGCCGAAGTAGGGGTAGTGTAGGCAGAGTCCCACCAGGGCGAAGGACTGGAGAAGGGTCTTGTATTTGCCCAGCCTGCTCGCCTGGATAACGATCCCCTCACCGGCGGCTATCCCCCGCAGACCGGTGAGGGCGATCTCCCTGGCGATGATCAGGATCACCATCCAAACGGGGATGCGACCCAGGGGGATAAGCATGATCATGGTGAGAGAGACCAGGAGCTTGTCAACCAGGGGGTCCAAGAGCTTTCCAAGCACGGTTACTGTGCCGTATTTTCTGGCGAAAAATCCGTCCAGGATATCCGTAAGAGAGGCAAGGGTAAAAAACAGGGCCGCCAGGAAGCTTCCCATCCTGTCCGGGAAGGTGAGGCATATCAATACAACCGGGATGGAGACCAGCCTGGCCAAGGTCAGGCTGTTGGGCAGATTCAGAAGGGGTTTTTTCAGCTCTTTTTCCATCTGCCTATTCACCATCCGGCGGGGCATTTTCCGGTATGGGTGTGCTCAGGTAATCTTTGAGAAACTCTATCTTATCGGCCGTTGACTTCCTCTTGTCAATAAAAAGATGGTAGTCTCCCTTTACGGAGCAGATGCCCCCTTTGAGCTTCAGTCCGGCTGCTTCAAGGCGATCGTAGTGGACCTGGATTCCCCTCTCAGAGGCCATCTCCTCAAGCTCGGCCAGGCGCTTCTCAAGGGAAGAGGGGGTCGATTTTCTTTTTCTTTTTGATTTCATGGCGATTCCATGGGCCTTAAGCTGTTGACGAAAAAGGGCATCATAAAGTATAGAACCCCCTAAATCAAGTACGCGATCTTCAGATGGCACTATCCTCAAGGCGTGATTCCACTTTTTCCAGGAGGGAAATTTCTTGAAACGGAACAAGGAGGCAGGCTTGCCCGCAATATTTGAATCCATCGATCAGGTGGTAGATGAACTGGCCGAGGCCGGTTATATAGCGGACCGTGCCCTTGCAACGGTCCTTTTCCTGGCACACAGGCTTGAAAAACCGATCTTTTTAGAGGGAGAACCGGGTGTGGGGAAGACAGAGGTGGGGATTGTCATGTCACGTCTGTTTGATACAGAACTCATCCGTCTCCAGTGTTATGAGGGCCTGGACTCGTCCACGGCCCTCTACGAGTGGAACTACCCCAAGCAGCTCCTACACATAAGGCTTGAGGAGCAGAGAAAAGGGGATCGGGACAGGATCGAAAAGATCATATACAGCCCCGAGTTCCTCATAAAGCGGCCCCTGCTTGAGGCGATCATGAAGTCGGGAGAGAAGGCCCCTGTACTCCTCATAGATGAGATAGACCGTTCGGACGAGGAGTTTGAGGCCTTTCTTTTGGAGGTGCTTTCCGATTTTCAGATCACCATCCCCGAGATAGGGACAATGAGGGCCAGGAAGAAGCCCATGGTTGTGGTCACCTCCAACCGTACCCGGGACGTGCATGACGCGCTCAAACGGAGGTGCCTCTATCACTGGATCGAATACCCCTCTTTTGAGAAGGAGTACAGGATCATCATGATCAGGCTCCCTGGAATAGAATCCCGCTTCGCAAAGCAGATTACCCGTTTCATGCAGAGGGCAAGGTCCGTTGATTTTCTTAAGAAACCGGGTGTCTCCGAGACACTGGACTGGACCAGGGCCCTCATGGCCATGCACAGGGACTACCTTGACGAGGAGGTGGTTTCGGAGACCCTGGGCTGCATCTTCAAATACCAGGAAGACATCGCCCGGTTCAAGGAGGAGTTCTGGGCCAATGGTGAAACACGGGAACGGTTCTTAAGGGGTGATGAATGATCCCCCCGCTGAAACAGACTGGGACGGGCCTTGCCGGAAAGGTGGTCAGCTTTGCAGGGTTTCTCAAGGCCAGGGGCTTCAGGGTCTTCCACAGCAGTGTCCATGACGCTCTTCGCTCTCTGGAGGAGATATCCCTTGCAAGCAGGGATGATTTTTTTCTCTCCCTCCGTACCAACCTGGCCGTGACCGACCTGGAATGGGCCCAGTTCGAGGGCCTTTTCCATGAGTTCTGGGACGTTAAGGACCAGGCCCGGGAACCGGACAGAGACCATGACGGACCCGAAAGGAAAGACGCAGTCCCCGAGGGGGAGTTTCTCCCCCATGCCCCTGTTGAAATTTCTGAGACCACAGAAAAGGATGGAGACCGGGAGTGGCTGGAAGGGGTCGCATACAGCCCCGTGTCAATGGTGGAGAAGAAGGACCTGGGACGTTTCCAGAGGGAGGATGTTCAGATCGCCGCCCTTGCACTCAGAAAGATGATGGAGCCGTTCAGGATAGATATTTCCAGACGTTCGAGGGGAGGGCGCCGGTCCGGGGATATGGATTTCCCCCGTGTCATCAGAAAGAGTCTCAGGACAGGCGGGATTCCCTTTGAACTCTTCTATAGGAAGAAGAAAAAACGGCTCAAGCGCCTGGTTATACTGGCCGATGTGAGCGGGTCCATGGATCGGTACGCAAGGTTCGTAATGCCCTTTCTCCTGGGACTGAGGGGGATTGGGTCCAGGGCAGAGGTCTTTGTGTTCTCCACGTCACTCACACCCATAACCTTCATGGTGCGGCACCTAAATCTTGAAAAGGCCCTGGAACGGATCGCAGCGGAGGTCCCTGACTGGTCAGGCGGGACGAGGATAGGCTATTCCCTTCACCAGTTCAACCAGGGCTTTGGCGAAAAAGCCCTGAGCAGAAGGACTGTGGTGGTAGTGCTGAGCGATGGGTGGGACCTGGGGGGGAAGGACCTGTTGAAAAGGGAGATGGAGCATCTAAA
>DREN01000211.1 GCA_011051075.1 Deltaproteobacteria bacterium
AAAAGACGAACCAGGCCGCCATCCCCGCCGTGAGCCACACCACAAAGGGGACATCGTTTGCGGGCTTGATCCTGAAGCCGATGCTGAACACCACCCAGAACACAAAGATCATGACCATGGGACTGATAAAGGTCCATATGAACCCCAACAAAGATCCCACGTACTGGGTGGCCACCTCCCTCCTGGCCATGGCGATGATCAGGTCTTTCTGCAGGAAGATGAGCCTGATAAAATAAAAAAAGCTCTTAATCATGATCGGTTGACCCCTATTTCAGTGTTCCCCCCATCTCCAACGTATCTTTGCTCTTTTTCCTTTTCAGCAACTGGTAATTTCCCGGGAGACCATCGGCCTGAACAGGTTCGAAATGATCCGTTATATACCTCCACAGCAGATGGTGTGTGTTTCGAAAGCGGAGTTCGTCCCGCCCGTCAAAGGGAACATCACCCAAAATGACCCAGTTTACGTTTTTCTCTTCCAGCTCGGCGATCATCTTCCTCTCTCGATCTTCACCGCTTGGGACCAGGAAAAAGAGCTCATACAGGGGAGATGCCTGTTCAAAAACAGGGTAAAACACGGTCCAGTGGGGGATGAGCAGCAGGTTTTCACCGGCACCGATCTTCTGCCCATAGACCTCCCTTAGAGTCTTGAAAAGATGGGCAGTGTATGGATGCAACCAGATCCTGTCAACACCTATAACAGCCTCCACAAAGGGGTCTTGCGACGCGCGCGCCTTTAAATAGACGGGACTGTTCATGAAAACCGAAAAGAAAGAGAAGGCAAAAACCAGACACAGAAACCCGCCGCCAAGCACTCTCTGATACCCCTTTCTCAATAGAAAGGGCAGGGATGTCACTCCCAGCAGAAAGGGATGAATCCCCAGGGCAAGGTGACTGAGATCCGCCCGGGAGAAGGTATAATGCAGATACGGGACACCCACAAAAAGGCTGGCTATAAGTATCGCCTTTTGCCTCAGGGCATCTCCTCTGGGCCATACCAGACCAAGTGCCGTCATGAGATAGAAGAGGGGGAGCAGAATAAACAAAACGCCCGTTGAAATCCGTACGGCGCCTTCCATAAAATCTGTCTGCGACCAATTCCCGGTCCATGGCCAGGGAACGGGCAGGGGAAGGTTGGTCTTCTTCAGGCGAAACACGACCATAATGCTTTCTATGGTGCTGTCAAGAAACCCAGGGACGCAGATCCACATGATCCACATGGGGGCATAACCGATCAGAATACCCAGGCCCCATGCCGCTAACCGTTTCAAGAAGTCGGAGCTGTCGAGCCTGCGCCAGACAAAGAGGATCAGACAAAGGAATGCTAAAAACCCGTAAAGGCCGTGATTCCGCCCGAACCAGGCAGCTCCGCCCACGAATATGCCGGTGGCAAAGTGTCTGATAATCGAGGGCTTTTCAATTAGAAGGACTGCGAAGTAGACGCCCGCCAATGAAATACAGTGATCGAATATCTTGCAGCGGGGGTACATCCATACCGCCAACAGGAGGCCCATAAGGCCCAGTAACCACCATGAATTTATAATGCGGCGAAGAGTGAGCAGGCCGAACGTCAGGCCGATAACCTGAAACAAGGCCACGGAGGCCCTTAACCCCATGATGCCGTTCCCGAAAGCCACGGACCCGGCCGCAGTCCAGTAGTAGCGCCCGGGATCATAGGCGTAAAAATCACGTATGGGGACTTCCCCCAGGGCGGTTCGCCATGTCCCGTACCAGAGCCAGCCTTCGTCCAGGAGACCGACGGAGATGTCCCCCTGAAGCCAGAATAAACCGACGGTCAGTATGCTGGCCAGGAGGATGGCCTTCAGGCCTGCCTGTATTCTACCCTCCGGCATACCACAACCGTTGATTATCACCAGAGATTATCCTTGAACCTGGGCTGAAGCATGCAGCACCCCACACAGCCTGGAAATGTACCCGCCCTTGACAGACGCGACCTGAACAGCTCCAGTTTCTCTCCCCGCCAGATCTCCAGGAGACCCTGCCTTTTAAGGTTTCCAAACGAATGTCCGAAACAGGAACGTACCTCTCCGTCGGCACAAACCACCATGGTGGTCCACGGCTCATAACAGAGGAAATCCGAGAGATTCAGAATGCCCGAATAGTAGTCCACAAGATCTTCTCTTCCACCCATGGGATACCTTATTCTCACTCTTGATTTCCGGGACCTCAGATCGGCACGATCCAGATTTTCCATCAGGATCTGTCTTTCGATGCGGGGCATTAAAGGCACTGAGTTCATGTTGCAGCTTCTGGTTTCGGCCTCCCGGTCAAAATGATTCCCGAGGTTCTCGGCTATGAAGTTACAGAGACCTACACCAAGATCATCCGCGAGTTCCACCACATGGCTCAGGGAGGCTACGTTAAGCGAATTAACCACAGTTTGAATGTTCACGCATGGGTATCGGGACAACCGGCCCTTGATCACCTTTGTGATCCCTTCCACTGTCCTGTCATAGGATCCATTGACACCGGTCAGGCGGTCGTGCGTTTCCCTGTCACCCTGTAATGAGAAGCTTATCCAGAAAAGTCCATTACTAAAGGGGCTGCCCATACCCAGCCCCATGAGCCACCCTGTGACGTCCTGATCCATCAAGGTCCCGTTCGTTATGATATGTACCTTGTGTCTCCGGCAGGCATAACTGACAATCTCACGGAAATCCTGTCTCAGCAACGGTTCTCCGCCGGACAGGGTGATGAGTGTGTGGGCAGGAACCTGGTCTATTATATCCCTCATCTCCTCCAGTGAGACCTCCGTTTCCACCAAGGCCTGCGGACTCTTCTGTTCGAGGAGCTTAAGGAACTGACAAAACCGACACCGGAGGTTACACCGGTAAGTCAGCTCAAAAAAGGTATGTATCGGCGGCAGACGCAGCCTGAATCTGGTGAACAGGAGGGCGTAGCCGCGCCTGAGTGCCGGGTACAATCGTTCAAGGTTCAGGCCCATAACCCCTCTCCTTTATCACTTTCCCCGCCTGAATAACCAGAGCATCATACCCCAAAGGGCACCCGAAACGATAAAGAAGGTGAGGATGAAGTTTACCAAAACAGCGTACATGGTAAAGGCCATCCCTCTCTTGCGCAGGGTAATCGCGAAGAGCATGCGGGAGAGGAAAATATGAACCCCAAAGAAGAAGAGGCCTGCGATAATCGCTCCGGGCCACACAATACCAAGCGCCAGTAATACCTGGCTCAAGAAACCCGATACGGCAATACAGGCTTCCTTGGAGGAAGCCCCGATATTATCAGGCCCTCTCCTGGACATCATGATCGGGATATAGAGGGATGCCCGTTGGAAAAAGA
>DREN01000437.1 GCA_011051075.1 Deltaproteobacteria bacterium
GTGCCACCGTGGCCAGGGAAAAGGGGCTTGAGCCCCTGGCCGCACTTATCTTCGAGCAGCAGGATGCCGATGATCCTGTTAAGGAGGCCGCCCTTTATGTTGACCCTGAAAAGGGGGTCGAGACGGTGGAAGACGCCCTTTCAGGGGGCCGTGACATAATTGCCGAGTGGGTAAATGAGGATCAGACGGCCCGTGAAAAAATGCGGGTACTTTACGCACGGAAAGGGGTCTTCCGGGCCAGGGTAATTCCCGGCATGGAGCAGGAGGGGGCCAAGTTCAAGGATTATTTCCAGTGGGAAGAGCCGGTGTCTGAAGCCCCGTCCCACAGGGTACTCGCCATGCGCCGGGGAGAAAAGGAGGGCTTTTTGACCCTGGAGATCGCCCCTCCTCAGGATGAGGCCCTGGCCCTGTTAGAGTCCATGTTTGTCAAGTCCGACTCCCCCTCCTCTCAGGAGGTGAAGAAGGCCGTGCACGATTCCTACAGGAGGCTTATGTCTGTTTCAATGGAAACGAATATAAGGCTTGAGACAAAGAAAAGGGCGGACAGGGAGGCGATCAGGGTATTCGCGGATAATCTGAGAGAACTCCTCCTTGCGCCCCCCCTGGGCCGGAAAAGGGTCCTGGCCGTGGACCCGGGGATTCGCACCGGTTGTAAGATTGCGTGTCTTGATTCCCAGGGTAAGCTACTCCATACGGACACCGTCTACCCCTTCAAGTCTGAAAATGCCAGGCTATCCGCCACACAAATCATTAAAAACCTCGTGGACACGTACCAGGTGGAGGCCATAGCAATAGGAAACGGGACCGCCGGCAGGGAGACCGAGGCGCTTATCAACGGGCTTGGGTTATCGCCAGAAATCCTGGTGATCATGGTTAACGAGAGCGGCGCGTCCATCTACTCCGCGTCCGAAGCGGCAAGGGAGGAGTTCCCCGATCTTGACCTCACCTTCAGAGGCGCCGTATCCATTGGAAGACGCCTTATGGATCCCCTCTCTGAACTGGTAAAAATCGATCCCAAATCTATTGGCGTGGGGCAGTATCAGCACGATGTAAACCCGCTTTCCCTCAAGAGGAGTTTAGATGACGTGGTAACAAGCTGCGTCAATGCAGTGGGAGTGGACGTAAATACGGCGAGCAGGCAGCTTCTGACCTATGTCTCGGGCCTGGGGCCCCACCTGGCCGGAAAAATCGTATCCTATCGTGATGAACACGGGGCCCTCGCCTCCAGGCAGGAGCTCATGAAGGTACCCCGCCTTGGCCCCAAGGCCTTTGAGCAGGCGGCCGGGTTTCTCCGGATCGCGGGGGGTGATAACCCCCTTGACGCCAGCGCGGTCCACCCCGAATCATACGGCATTGTGGAGACCATTGCCCGGGATCTCGGCCTTAACGTCACCGACCTCCTTGAAAACCATACGGTCAGAAAGAGGATCGACCTTGACAGGTACGTGACCAAGAGCGTGGGGCTGCCAACCCTTACCGACATCCTCGCCGAACTGGCCAGGCCCGGCCGCGATCCCCGTAAGCGCTTCGAGGAGTTCAGGTTCCAGGATGGTGTTGAAACTATTGAGGATGTCCAGGTGGGCATGGTCCTGCCCGGCATAGTCACCAATGTCACCGCCTTTGGCGCCTTTGTGGATATCGGCGTTCACCAGGACGGGCTGGTACACATCAGTCAGTTGGCGAACCGGTTTATAAAGGATCCCGGTGAGGTGGTCAAGGTCCATCAGCACGTAAGGGTCAGGGTCCTGGACGTGGACCTGGATAGAAAACGCATATCCCTTTCCATGAAAAAGGACAGGGTCCAGGAACCTAAAAAGACGGGGAAGGCGAAAAAAGGACCTGCAAAGGGGCCGGGACGAAAAAAACCGCTAAAGCGCGATCCAGGGCCGTTCAACAACCCCTTTGCCAGAGCCTTCAACAATTGACACCCATCTAAAAGATCAGATTTCTCGCAGATCCCAGAAAGATCACAGGGGTACCTCGGGATCGAAATCGGGATTCCGTAGAGGATGCAGGGATGGCTCAATGCGGCGCTTTCATGTATCAGCGGCGATTTGCTACGTCTCCCTGATCTGTTTCACATGATCATCAGTTACCGTAAGCCCGTACCATGAACCTTCAGATCCGATCTCATAAAACCCGTCCGGTTCGCCGTTGTTTCCCTTCCAGCCGGTACTACCGTTCCAGCTATACCCGTCTGTGGCATTATAAAGGGCAATGAGGGCCGCCCTCTCTTCAGCGGGTATGGCGGCCTGAGAATCCGCCGCGGTCATGAAGATAACGGCAATACAGGCAACAGATACGCGACCCATCCTCTTGGCTGATTTCAAAGCCTTTACTGGTTTCATCATATGTCGCCCTCCTTTGTTTTGGGAAGTAACCACCCGCGTCCGTCGGGGCACGTGGAAGATGGGTTATCCAGGCGGTTGAGGCCTCGGTAGCCGGCAAAATGAGGCGTGGCGCTGAGGGAGGGCAGCCTTACTCTATCCCTGTTGAACCGGTCGTAATCCTAATGTATTCGGAGCTTGCCGTAAGCTCTTTTCTGTTATACCCTAGTGTCATGTCATGCTTGACATGTCGCATACTATGTGATAAGGTTTCTTCATAATCAAACCTCTAATTGGGAGGATAGGTATGAAGAAATTCATAGTGACCCTGACGGAAGAGGAACGAAACCTGTTAACTGAGCTAACGTCCAAAGGTAAACACCGCACTCAAAAGATTCTCAACGCGTTGATTTTGCTGGCATGTGATGAGGGGGAGTACCAGAGGAGTCGTTCAAAAAACGAAGATATTGCCCGAGTTCTGAATACGAGCATGAGAAAGATTGATCGCGTCAAGAAGCGATTTGTTGTGGATGGTCTTGATGTTGCGCTGCACGGGAGAAAGGGGTCCAGAGTTTATGCCAAGAAAGCAGACGGAGATTTTGAAGCGCATTTGGTTGCTTTGAGCTGTAGTGAGCCGCCGGAGGGATTTTCCCGTTGGAGCCTTAGGTTATTGGCGGACAAAGTCGTTGAACTTGACTACATTGACAGTATTTCTCACGAGACGGTACGTCGTGTGTTAAAAAAAACGAACTCAAGCCTTGGCGATGTAAAGGATGGGTGATTCCGCCTAAGGAAGATGGCAGTTTTGTGGCGCATATGGAAATGGTCCTTGATGTGTGCAAGCGCCCTCTGAATCCACGATATCCGGTAATCTGCATGGATGAACCCCCAAAGCAGCTCATTGCCGAAACAAGAACCACGATTCCCGCTTCGCCAGGTCAGCCGGCCAAACATGATTACGAGTATAGGCGTTGTGGTGTA
>DREN01000228.1 GCA_011051075.1 Deltaproteobacteria bacterium
AGTGGCTATGGGGAATACCCCGGTCGCAGATGTCGCCCAATATTGCCCCGGCCTCCACCGAGGCAAGCTGATCCTGGTCGCCGAGCAGGATCAGCCTCGCGTGGGCAGGAAGCGCCTGAACAAGCTTTGACATGAGGGGCAGATCCACCATGGATGCCTCATCCACTATCACTCCGTCCACAACAAGAGGGTTCTCCGCATGATGCCAGAAAAAAGGGGAACCTGAAACAGGCCCGAGGAGGCGATGGATGGTGGATGCTTCCAAAGGAATTTTTTCTCGAACCGATTCAGGGAAGCGCGGATCTTCCACAGCGGTTCGAACGGCTTCCTGGAGCCGCTGCGCGGCCTTGCCCGTCGGTGCGATAAGGGCCATTTGCGGGGGATTCTCGACCTGCTGGAGGGCAATAAGGGCAAGTATTCTTGAAACAACGGTGCTCTTGCCCGTCCCTGGTCCTCCGGAGACAACACACAGGCGTCTGGTTGCCCCGGCAAAACAGGCCACTTCCTGCCAGTCGGGTCCGGGCCTGTCCGCTCCATCGAAAAACCCGCCGAGCCCTTTTTTCAGGAGTACCTCATCGCCGTAGTTGTCGCTGGTTTTCACCAAGTCATTTATTCTCTTCGCCAGCAGAAATTCGTATTCCCAGTACCGGAAAAGGTAGAGCCGATGATTCTCATCAAGAATCAAAGGCATTTCGTCACCCGGCAGGCCCACCACACCTGAGCTCCTGAGGCTTTTCACCCAGGGAGAAAGCCCCGGGCAGACGAATCCATTGCCGTGATCACCCTCAAGGTCCAGGGGCTGACCTGCGACGGCTTTGAGATCAAGACACACGTGGCCGTTTCCCGTTGCCCTGCTCACCATGGCTGCAGCCAGGGAAAGGGCGTCGTGAGGACGGCTGGAGATCTTCGCCATGAAACGGGCGAACTGAAAATCCATCTCCGAAAAAAGGTCTGTATCTTCTGGGTGCATTGCGACGCAGCCTCTCTTCTTTGACCTGCAATGTTGTCAAAATTATCCGATCAACGCCTCTGCCATAGCGTTGATAAGGTCCTTTTTCGGCGTGTCCCGGAAGATTCCGAAATCTCCTCCCCGTTCGGGATCCACTCCCCTGAGGAACAGATAGAATATCCCGCCAAATGAGTCCTCATAGCGGTAGCCCGGGAGATGCGTCTCGAGATACCGGTCAAGGGCAAGTGCATAGAGATGATACTGGAGATAGTAGTGCCCCTCTCCCATGGCCCGTTTGAGACAATTCACTCCATAATCCTCGATCCTGGGACCCAGAAAATTGGACTTCCAGTCCACCAGGTAAAATCTACCTCTCCACTGGAATACCAGATCTATAAAGCCCTTCAGAAATCCTCTGACCCGAGAAAAACCAAGGCGCCCAATCTGTTCCGGCACCTCGCCATCAAGCCCCGGGCCGCCGTGGGCAGCAAACAATCTTTTCAAAACATTTGGAACGATGCTCTTGAGAGGAAAAACAAATTCCAGTTCATGGAGCCTGTCTTTTGCGCCGATCTTCCTGAGTTCAAGGCCAGGATCTGCAGGATCAAGCGGCATGGAAAGAACCTTTTGCACCATTTCGTATACGGTATCCGCCCATTTGTCTTCAAAGCCGTAACTAACAAGTTTTTCCGTTACAAGGCCCCTGGCAGCCTCGCCATCTTGTTCAGTAAAATCAATATGCTCCAGGATATCATGAAGGCACGTTCCCGCACGGGCCCCTTTTGGAAAGGCGAAAATACCAAAGGCCGGCTCAGATCCTGTTTCGGCTACCTCCCCACCTTCCGATGGTTCCTGGGAAAGGGAAACATCGTAGTCCGGCACGTCGGCATCCAATTTCTGCCCCGAAGAAAGAGAAGAAAAACTGGAGATTTTCCAATCCCTGGGTATTTGTGTTTCAAAAAAGCGTCCCCGGAGAAAGGGCTCTTGACCGAAGGTCTTGGCGGGCACAGACCACGTGGAAATCCTCAGGGGCTCAACTTCAATGGTTCCACCTGCATCTTTTTCAAGGCGGGAAAGGCCATCTTCAATGTTCTCCCAGGGTCCGGGCTGAACACCCTTAGGCGGCGCTTCAACCGCCCTTTTCCTGTCTGCGCAATGACGTCCGTGGAGGACATAGGCCAAGGCGGAACTCTCTGCATCCTTGATCCTGCCCCAAATCACATAACAGCGATGTTGAGCCCTGGTCAGGGCCACATAGAGAAGCCGGAGATCCTCAGCCAGCAACTCTTCCCTGGCCATTGCCGCGTGGTTTTCCTGCTCCCTGGATCCCAGGTCCATGGTCAGTTGCATTTCCTTGTCGGGGTCATGGTAAATGACCTCGTTTTGCAAGCCCCGGCCCCCGTTCCAAAGGGAAGGACAGAACACCACCGGATATTCAAGGCCCTTGCTCTTGTGAATGGTGACAATTCTTACGGCTTCTTCATCTGTTTCGAGCCTCAGGAGTTGTTCATCACCACCCTGAGAAGGATTCTCAATCCTCTGGAAAAGCCATTTTACAAGTCCGTTCGGACCCAGTTTTTCCTCCAACGCAGCGCGATGAAGCGTCTCCCCCAGGTGCAGAATATTTGTAAGCCTTCGTTCCCCATCGGGAAAGGCCAGGAGGCGCAGGCGGACCTTTTCCCTGCTGAGAAACTGCCGGAACATGGGGACAAAACCTCGTTCTTCCCAAATCCCTTGATATTCCCGGAAGTCAAAAATACGCCGCTCCCATGCATCTTCCTGTTCAGAAAATGTCTCTATCTCCTCCCCGCTCATGCCCAGCACATCAGTTGCCAGAGCTGCTTTTATCAATCCCTCCCGCCTCGGTTCCGCAATGGCCTGCAGGATCATGCCCATTTCTCGGGCCTCCCTGGTTTCGAAAATATCACCCGCATTATAGAGAACGCTGGGGATATCGACCTGCCTGAGCGCATCCTGCACCATCCTGGCTTCCCTGTTTGTTCGCACGAGAACCGCCATATCCCGCTCGGACAATGGTTCATCTCCCAGCAGTGCCTTTCCGGCCCTCCCCAGGTTGACCAGGCGTGCCGCCTCTCCTGCCACGAACTGCAAAATGGATGGCCAGGCCCTTTTCTTTGCAAGGGGAACGGAAGGGTCATCGCCCTCGGGGTGGTGAAGCAGGCAGATCCTGAGGGGTGCGCCACCGTTTTCTTCGATTTGCAACGTCCTCCGCGTCTTTTCTGTGGCAGCCTCGGAAGGCGCGTATCCGATCTCCTGGTAGACAAAGGGGCGCTCAATCCCGGAAAAAAGTGTGTTTACCGCCTCTACCAAGTCCGGATCAGAGCGCCAGTTAGTTC
>DREN01000076.1 GCA_011051075.1 Deltaproteobacteria bacterium
ACGGAGCACCTCTGCCACGGCCGAGATCTCCTCCTCGGTAATGGAAGGCCTTGAAAATGGGAGAAATTCCCTTCTCATCAGGCGCTCCGGGTGATGAGAAAGACACCGAGGCATATGACCAGGATCCCGGCCCAGCGCACAGGGCCCAGGGACTCCTGGAAGAAAAACTGCCCTGCAAAGGCGGTTACTATATAGCCCACGCTGAGTAAGGGGTAGGCATAGCTCACCTCCACCCTGGAAAGCGCCATCAGCCATACCACCACGCTGATCACGTAACAGAGAAGCCCTGCGAAAACAAAGGGGTTCAGCGCCACCCTGGCCCCTACGGGCAGGATGTTATCCAGGGAAAAGGCAAATTGCCCGATGGTGCGCATCCCCTGTTTGAGGAGGAGCTGGGCAGCGGCGTTCAGGAGTACCCCAAGAAGGATCAGGGGCAGGTAACGGTTCATGGTTATGGTCTCCTCAAAGGTGTACAGCCGGGAATCAGAGTCTGACAATAGTCAACCAGGGGGCCCAAAGTCAAGCCCTTGGTGATTTAGGTCCTATTCCTTCCATTTTACCCGGTCCCCTGAAACGGTCGCCACCTAACCTCTTCCACCACTGCCCCTTTTTGTTGTCTTATTCGGGCAATTTCTGTATGAGAGGAGGGAGCGCTGCGGCCATCTGGGCCGATCCATACAAAACCCTCCCACGGGGGTCTTTAGCCGCGAAATGGAACCATCCTCAAAAACAGGGCTTTTTTACCGCCACGAGGCGCTTCTCGTCTTTTTCATGGGGCTTCTCTTGCTCCTCCCAGGGATCTGGTGCGAGACGGGGATTACGGGTCAGGACGAGTACTGGCTCTCCTTCCGGACCCCCATGGAGACCATGGAGCGCGGGGACTGGGTCACGCCCTGGGTAAACGGAGAGCCCAGGCTGAAAAAACCGCCCCTCCTCTACTGGGCCATCATGTTGAGCTACAGGCTCCTGGGTATTGGCCTTTTCTCGGCCCGCATCTGGGGGGTGCTGGCAGGGGCGGGACTAGCGGCCTGCTCCACCCTCCTTTACCGGGAGCTGTTCAGGAGGAGCGGGCTTTTGGCGGGTCTCATCACCCTGGCCTCCATCGCCGTGGTCATCGAGGGACGCAGGGCCATGCTGGACCTGCCCCTGGCCTACTTCACCGCAATGGCCGTCTTCTTTGCCATAAGGTGGGGAAAAACGGGCAATCAGGGGTGGATACTCCTCTCTGGCCTTTCCCTGGGGCTTTCCTTTCTCGTGAAGGGGCCGGTGGGGATGGTCCTCTTTGTGGTGGCCTCCCTCACCGCGCTCTGGGTGTTCAGGAAGTGGAGGTTTGTGGCAGGCAACCTGTCACATGTGGCCCTGGCCTCTATCCTCACCCTGGCCGTATCTCTCCCATGGCCCCTGATAATGGTCTGCACATGGCCCGATTTTCTGCGTGTCGTTGACAGCGAGGTGGCTGCCAGGGGCATAGGCGCCATCCATCTGGGGTCCCCCTTCTCCACCTTGGGGGGGGCCTTCGGTCTCGTCTTTCCCTGGTCACTCGTACTCCTTGCCGCCCTGATACGGGGCCTCGGACGTTTCAGGTGGGCCGGAGAAAAAGAGGCCCTCTGGCTCTCCACATGGTTTTTCGGATGCGTAGTCCCCTTCATCTTCATACGGTCATTTATGCGCTACATGACCCCCCTTATCCCGGTGGCGGCCGTACTCTGCGCCCACTGGCTTGAGGAGGTCAGGGTGGAGTGGAGAAAGGCCCTCGTGGGGATATCCATGTCTCTTCTGTCTCTTGCCTCTGTCTGCTTTGTCCTTTTCTTCATATGGTTCGGCCGGGGAGTTCCCATGGCCGTGCTGGTCCTCGGGGCAGTGGGATTCATGCTCTGGATCACCTTTTCAGGAAAGGACATACGCCTGGTGGCGGGCTCTGCAGCACTCATCCTCTCCCTGGTGATCGGGGGGCTCTACCCCTCACTGGGGATAAACGCCATGCCCCCTGACCTGGATGAAATCCTCGGCCATGCCCCGGTGGCTGCTTATAACAGCTCACAGCCCTCCATGCTCTCCATGCGCCTGAAACGGAGCGTTGTGAGGATTCGTTCATTTGACAGGGGTGATCTTGTTCTGCTGAGGAATTTCGACGGGTATATCTTCGTGCGGGAGTCAGATGCAAAAGGGTTCGAGGCCGTGGCCCACAGGCTGGGCCTCTCTTATGAGAGGGTCGGCATGTTCAGGACCTTTTACTCCCGTCAGGCCTGGATACGTTTTGCTCGGCGTGATGCCACTCTCCTCGACTGGAAGGAGGCCATAAAGATGCGATCCCTGGAGGGACTTAAGCCCGCGATCTACTACTACCGGGTGAACCCCCGGCCCGGATAAACCGGCCACAGGCAGGGGCGGATATGGGAAAGCCTCATTCGTGCGGCTGAAGCCGCACCTACATTGAGGGATTTGCGCTATAGCTTTTTTTCAATAAATCTTTCCGCCTTTGCGTGAGGCCATTTGGGTCGCGGGCATCGCCCGCGTTAGAAGGCCCAACCAACGCCGAAGACCCATGACTGGTCGTAGCTTGTTTTTCCCTCCGCCTGCTGGTTCACCCAGTCGTAGTTGAACTGAAAAGAGGCGAAGAGTTTCAGCACCATTGGGATGCGGATCCCGGTACGGGTGTGAACGGTCCAGGTGCTGCTGTCCTGAAAGTCGTACAGGAGATCGTCGTGATGGTAGATCTGAAAGAACCTTTCAAAGAACCACATGTCAAAGTCCAGGGCCCAGTAGCCGGCAAAGTACTCCCGGTTGTCCTTTCCGTCTAAGAAGTCCATGTTCTTGGAATACTTTTCATAGCCGTAAGCAGGCCCTAACCTGGCGGAAAGGTTGAGGTCCTTGGACATGAAGAACTGGTATCCGGCCCCCGCGGCAAGACTGCCCTGAAGATCCAGGTCCTTGAATTTGTCCATCTGCGCCATGCCGTTGCCGAACAAGAACCATCTCTTGGTGAGAAAGCGCTCGTAGGTGGCGGAGCCGAGGGCGTTGTCCTTGGTGAGCTTTCCACTGCCCCACTCCTTGTAAAACTCTCCGTAGAGCCTGATCACGTCGGGCAGTTTGGAGATGGTCAGGTTGCCAGTGAGGTTGTACTTTTCAGTATCTGTATTTCCCGTCTCCTTGCTGGCCCCGGCCGTGATGTTCCCGTTGAACTCCCACCCCGGCGGCGGCTTGGGGGGCTCCAGGCCCTTTATCTCTGCCATGGTGATGGGCACGGCAGACGAGCCGTCCGCGGGCTCGAGGAGAAGGTTGTCTTCGCCGCT
>DREN01000220.1 GCA_011051075.1 Deltaproteobacteria bacterium
AATCTTTATCTGGAAGTCTATAAAACCTGGGGTCAGTTCTCAAACCTCATACCCCAGCGAAAATACACGAACATACACAGGGCCAGGATCCCGAACAGGACCATTGCAGTGGCTGAACCGGCCCCCATGTTCAACTGGCCAAAGGCATAGTCATACAGGTCAAGGGGAAGGGTCTTTGTCCCTGCCTGCCCCCTTGTGAGCAGAAAAATATCGTCGAACTTGTTGAAGGTCCAGATGAACCGGAAGAGAAACAGGATTGAAAGGACGGCCGTGAGCTGGGGGAGGGTAATGTGGAGGAAACGCTGCAAGGGCGTTGCCCCGTCCACTGAAGCCGCATGATATAACTGATCGGGTATGTTCTGTAAACGCGCCAGGATGAAAAGAAACGCGAAGGGAAAATAACGCCACCCCTCGAAGAGGATCACCGAAATAAGGGCCAGGGGGATACGGAAGCCCAGGCCCATGATTTCAAGATCAAGCCACCTCTGGGAGAGGAAGGGTATGGGTCTGTCTACCAGCCCATGTTTCATTGCCAGCCCGTTCAGCACACCCATCTGGGGATCCAGGATAAAACTCCAGGTAAAGGTAACCGCCACCACAGGGGCGATGTAGGGGGCCATGAAGAGACCCCTGAGGAGGGCGCGGCCGCGAAATTCCCCATTTACCAGTAGGGCCGCTGCCAGACCGAGCAGGATTGAAAGTAAGCTCCCCCCGATGGTGTACACAAGGGTGGTCAAGAGGGTAGAGCCAAAACCGGGATCTGAAAACACCCTTCTGAAGTTGTCCAGGCCTGGGTTGAACCGGAACAGGGCGTCTCCCCTGAGGTCAGCGAGAGAGACCGGCTTGAGGGAGATCCAGATATTCCAGATCACAGGGAAAAGGACCAGGGCCAGGACCACCGCGAAGGTGGGGGCCAGCATCCAGAATGCAAGACGGGATTCCCTTTGGTGTTTCTCGATCTTCTGCCTTTGGGTGTGTGCCATGAGGCGCCAGAGTCCCTCCCTTCCGGTTGAACTCATTCGATTTCAGATCTCCGATAATCAATCTTCAATCCAAAGGGCCTTTACCCCCTGGTTCATCAGCCTGGCCGCCTCCTCAGCGTTTATTTCTCCGTCCAGGAAGCGTTTGAGGATGCGGGGAATGACCTTTGTCCCGTATATGGTGGAGATCAGGACGCTTTTGCTCTTGAGACCCCATCTGTCAAGCCTGTCAAGGCCGGCTGTCATACCTCTGGCCACGGACGTACCGTACAGGCGCGAAATGGTGACCCTGTTGCTCAGGCCCATCTCCAAATCCATCCAGCCGCGCAAGAAACACTCAGGCTCCCCCCTGGTTCCCCTGCGTACCGGGAGTTTACCCTCCGGGGCCATGGCCAGCCACCTCAGATAACCCACGCTCAGAAGAAACTCCACCCACTGTCTTGCAGGGGGGGATGCCCCATCCACGGTTACACCCAGGCAGTTGACCTGTCCGTACTGGGCCGATCCCTCAGGTCCCTTTATTACGGTAACAAAACCGGTGTTTCTGGCCAGGAATCCCGGTTCCTTACGCCGTATATCCGGCAGGACGGGCTGACCCCTGTGGAGACCTGAGAGCTCGTCCAGGATAAAGGGAGACCAGATGATCATTGCGGCCCGGCCCAGGAGATAGTCCATGCGCGTGTGGAGCCAGCTTATGTTTCCGGGCGGGGTGAAACGGGAAAGGGCACGGTAGAACCGAAGGGTCGCCACCATCTGAGGGGTGTTCAGGTCGATATTCGTCGGAGAAGTTCCAGTTGCCCTTGCCAGCCTTACCCCGTTTGATAGGGCGAGGTGTTCAAATACCTGCTGGGTATAGGTCTGGCCGGGATCGGTAGCAACCTCAAATCCCCACATCTCAGGGGGGTTGTTCAGTTCCCTGGCCGCCCTTAGGATACTGCCCCAGGTGTCGGGGACAGGCAGGCCCTTTTCCCTGAACAGATCCTTTCGAAACAGGAGGAGCTGACCCCAGGCGTCAAGGGGCACCGCAGCATAGCCGTTTCCCACCCGTACAAACCCCAAAGGACCCGGGCTGAAGGTGCTGCTGCCCAGATGGTTTATGACCCTGGTGGAAGAGCGCGCATCGAGTATTCCCGAGCGTTCCCAGCCCCGGGTAAACTCCACAGGATGGTACAGCACATTTGGCAGAGATCTTGCGGCGTAAGCTGCCAGAACCCTTGCGGAGAGCAGGTTCTCCTCCACGGGTATTATCCTCACCCGGATACCTGTTCTCCGGGTGAATTCCCGTGCCAGGTCCTGCTGAACCAGGATGCGGTCCTTCTCCACCTCTGTGGTCCAGAAGATTATATCATCCTTACAGGCGGCCGGGTACCCGATCATCAGGAGGCTGAGGATGCTGAAAAGGAACAGGGCGATTTTTTTCATGGGTCTCTTATCCCACCTGTACTCCCATACGCGGACCCGGGGCCGCTGCTACTTGCGGGCCGCCTCAGACAGGGCGTCCAGCTTCTGCCTCAGGATCTCCAAAGATTCACCGAGTCCGTCCAGGGAGTTGCTGCGGGCCTTCTCCTCACTCTCCCGGGCCAGATCGTAAATATCCATGAGTCCCAGATTACCCGAGGCCCCCTTGAGTGAATGGACGGCCTGGGCCGCTTCCTCCCCGTCTCCATCCTCGATAGCAGCCCTGAACCTTTCCAGATCAGCCGAACCCGTATCTATGAAGAGTTCGATTAGTTCCAGATACTCATCTTCCTCCAGTCCAAGCCTCTCTGCCAATTCCTTGATGTTCATGATATCTCCTTTCCTTCCCGGACCTTGCTGTTCAGCTTATGCGCGTTTCAGGATCTTAAGTACGGTTTCCACTACTTCACACCCCTCTGCCTCCTTGACCCCCCCTGCATACGTCTATTCCTGAGAGAACCGGGAGCATAAAATCTATCACCGCTGCCACCGGCTTTTCCCGGATGATCAGATCCAGGCCCTCAAGACCGTTTTCAGCAGACATGGGGTGAAAGCCCGCCTTCTGGAAAAGACGGGTATAAAGTCTGAGGATGACGGGGTTGCTTTGCCTGAAAGCGCCTGGTCCAGCCCTGTCTGTTCAGGTCTGACTCTTTTCTCATATACATCTCACACCAGAAAAAGGGTCCTGCCGGAAAGCCCGTGGCGTACCGAATCCTTCTCAACAGGGGAACCTGCGGAGATGAGTGGCAGGTCGATTCTCCGAAACCGTTTTGCGCCCCCGTCAGCAGATGGTTCAGGGGGTTCAGCCCCCATGAACTCGGCGGCCCACTCCACTACCTCGGGGCCAAAGGT
>DREN01000127.1 GCA_011051075.1 Deltaproteobacteria bacterium
CTCGTCCAGTTCACCCCTGCGGCACTTGAATTCGCACGGATGGACACATATACGGCCGCACACCGCGGGAAACGGGTTTCGTTCCCTGATGATATCCACCGCCTTCTGGTTTTTTCCCTTTGCTATTGCCGCCACGTAGTTGGGCACGTCTATACCGGCCGGACACGCGTGCTGGCAGGCCGAGATCACCATTGAATCGCAGGTGGCCCCTGCGCAGCGATGCTCCAGGATATGATCCTCGTACTCATTCAGGAAGTACTTGAGTGTGGAGAGGGCGGGCTTTGCGCAGGTCTGGCCCAGGCCGCACAGGGCAGACTCGGTGATGGTGGCCCCCAGGTCCTTGATTGTCTCGATGTCACCGGGACTCCCTTCCCCCCTGGTTATCCGGGTGAGGATCTCTAAGAGCTGCGTTGTGCCCAGGCGGCAGGGCGTGCATTTTCCGCACGACTCGGACTGGGTAAAACTCAGGAAAAACCTTGCGATCTCAACCATGCAGTTGTTTTCATCCATCACCACCATACCGCCGGAACCCATGATGGCGCCGATCCTCTGAAGGGTGTCGTAGTCGATCCCTATGTTCAGGTACTGGGCAGGCACGCATCCACCCGAAGGCCCCCCCATCTGCACGGCCTTGAACTGACGTCCCTTGGGGATCCCTCCGCCGATATCAAATATCACCTCTTTCACCGTGACGCCGATGGGGACCTCCACCAGGCCCGTATTGTTTACCTTGCCCGCAAGGGAGAATATCTTGGTGCCCTTGCTCTTTTCAGTCCCCACCTCAGCGTACCACCGGGCCCCCTTTTCAATAAGAGATGGGATATTGGCCCACGTCTCCACGTTGTTGATGTTGGTGGGCTTTCCCCCTAATCCGGCCTGTGCCGGAAACGGGGGGCGCGCCCTGGGCATGCCCCGCTTACCCTCAATGGAGGCCATGAGGGCGGTCTCTTCCCCGCACACAAAGGCCCCCGCCCCCATCTTGAGTTCAAGGGAGAAGTTGAAGCCGGTTCCAAGGATGTTCTCCCCCAAAAGACCCAGTTCCTTCATCTGGTCCAGGGCAATGCTCAGGTGCTCAACCGCGATGGGATACTCCTCCCGCACGTATATGTACCCCTGCTCCGCACCCATGGCATATGCCCCTATGAGCATACCCTCCAACACGGCATGGGGATCACCCTCTAACATGGCCCGGTCCATGAAGGCCCCAGGATCGCCCTCATCGGCGTTGCATATGATATACCTGCGTGTGTTACGGGACTGACGCGCGAATTTCCACTTGAGCCCGGTGGGAAAGCCCGCCCCACCCCTGCCCCTCAGGCCGGCGGCCGTGACCTCTTCGATGACCTGTTCCGGCGTCATCTTTGACAGGGCCTTGGCAATGGCCCCATATCCGCCGGCCGCGATGTAATGTTCTATTCGTGTGGGATCGATGCGGCCGCAGCGGGCCAGGACCCTTCTCTCCTGTTTCCTGTAAAAGGGGATCTGGTTCCGATAAAATATGGGATTTCCGGTGCGGGGGTCCCTGTAGGAGAGACGGTCGATAAACCGCTTCCCCTTCAGGGTATGGTCAACTATCTCTGCAGTATCCTCTGGCTCAACCTCCTGGTACTGGATTCCCATAGGTTCGATGGCAATGACAGGGGCCCTTGCGCAGAATCCGTGACACCCGGTGCCCCTTATCTCCACCTGCCCTGACAGGCCCTGCTGCCGTACCTCCCTCTCCAAGGCCTCCTTCACATGGGCCGCGCCGTAGGCCCGGCAGCCGGTCATGCACACCTGGACCACTGTCTCGGCCCGGTCCATGCCTGCTGAGACCTTGTTGCGGAACCATTCCAGTTGTCCCACGGACAGGAGCTTTTCCATGCCTCTACCTATTCTCCCTTTTTCTTCCCGAACTGGGACAGCACACTGCTGACCTTAGCGGGGGAAAGTTTGCCGTAATAGGTGTGGTTCACCATCATGGTGGGGGCCAGGAAGCAGGCCCCAAGACAGGCCACCGTCTCAAGGGTGAACCGGTATTCGGGATCTGTCTGGCCCTCTTCCAGTCCCAGCTCCTTTTTCATGAGCCTGAGGATGCTACGTCCCCCCTTCACGTGGCAGGCGGTGCCCCGGCAGACCCTGACCACGTACTTCCCCTTGGGCTTCAGGCTGAATCCGGCGTAGAAGGTGATGACTCCCTGGACCCGGGCAGGCGGCATGTCCAAGGCCTCTGCAACCGGTTCGATCGATTCGGGGGGAATAAAGCCGAACGTCTCCTGGATCTCCTGGAGCATGGGGATCAGGGTCCATTCCCCGCTCCTGTGCCTTTCTATGATGGATGAAAGCTGATCCCAATCGATCTGTTCCGGCCTCATGGCGCCACCCTCCCTGCACTATCTCCGGTTGCCGGTCCTGCTGCTCCGGTTTCTGTGTCTCCCTCTTTCGGGGCCAATACCTTTTCGATCTTCACCCTGCAGGTCTTAAGCCCCTGCCATTGGGGATCTTCCATTGGGGTGAGGCCCGGCAGGGTCATGGCTTTATTTCCATGAAACCCGGTGGGGACAAGGATCAGCCCGGCCCCTAACCCTTTGTTAAACCGGATTTTCCTGACCAGAGACCCTTCCCGTGATCTGACCTTTACCATGTCGCCGTTACAGAGGTCCATGGAGGCCCCGTCTTCCGGAGAGATCTCCACCTCGCCTCCCGGACCGGAGGCCCCGATCCGATCAGAATGGGCTGTTCGGGTACCGCTTCCAAGATGAAAACGGTGTGAGCCCAGGACCGCCGTAAAGGGAAAATCGTCGTCAACGGCCCAGGCGTCCACCTTGCCCGGAGATGAAAAGGGAATCATGGCTCCCTCTCCGGAGGGGTTGAAGAGCCTCATGCTGCTCGTTTCTCTGATCCAGGTAAAGCCTGAATCGATCTCTTCTTTTATACCGGCGTAGAGGGCCACGTTATCAGCTATCTCAGACCTTATCTTTTTCAGGGAACCGTGACTGTTACCGTTTCCCATCCTTGCGGCAAGCAGATCCAGGATCTCCCAGTCCGGTCTGGCCTCCCCAGGGGGCAGGGTCACCTGCCTGAACCAGTGCAGACGGCCCTCCATGCCGGTAAAGGAACCCTCTTTTTCAGAGAAGGCCGCCCCGGGCAGAACCACGTCCGCTATCCGGGTAGTCTCGTTCGGAAGGATATCCTGGACCACCAGGAAATCCAGGTTCCCTAAGGCCCGGGATACACGGTCGGCCTGGGGAAGGGCCCGAAGGGGATTTTCACCCATGATGTAGAGGGCCTTGAGA
>DREN01000391.1 GCA_011051075.1 Deltaproteobacteria bacterium
ACTCGAGCCACTTTTCCAGAGTCTCCCCTCTGTTGCAGAGTGATCATCTATCTGGAACCCGCCCGGATCAGTCCCCTGCCAGTTGATTGACCAGTGAAAATCTCCCACGTGCTCGCCGTTCGCCGTGAATAGCTGGGAGAAAATGGAACTGTCCACGGTGAAATCCGGGCTTGTTGGTCCTCCGCCACCAGGAGAGGGAGTTACAGTCACTGTGCCGTTCGATACGGTCAGTGTAAAGGTATGGGAATCAGTCTTGGCCGAATCATACCGGTCTTCCACGCGGACATCCACGCTGTAGTCCCCAGCGCAGTTGTCGATGGTCCCGCTGAGGGTACCATTCCAGAGACTGATGGTGAGGCCGGGGATATTGGGGGTAATGCCGTCAAGGTACCAGTAGTAGTATCCCGAGCCGCCGCTGGCCTGAAACGTATGGGTATAGGAGCCCCCAACAGTGCCGCCGGCCATGGGAGTGGTGTTGATCTGGACGTTCGTCTGGGGCGGGCACTGGGAACAGACCGTGAGGCCACCACTGCAGCAGTCCTGGTCAAAGCAGTCAATATATCCGTCACCGTCATTGTCAATACCGTCACTGCAGAGGGCATTGGTGTTTTCAGCTCCGGTTGAACCGCCCCCTCCGCCGCTGCCGCCGCCCCCGGTGCAGTTCTTCTGGTTCAGTTCGTTGAGGGAAAATGCCCGTACCAGGTCATCATACGAGGTGGACTGTATTTTCCCGGGGGAATTGAAGCCCGGGGTGGTCGCGGTGCCTTCCCCGTTCCCCAGGTCAAAAAATCCGTTTACACTGTCAAGGTCCTTGGCACCGCCGGTGGCAAGCACGTAGGCCTGGTTGACTGAGTTAGATGAGGTGGCACCGCTGAGATGATCTGCGGAGGTGGTGAATGTTTTGCTCGAATCAAAAGGCATGACAGATGCAGCGGCGATAGCGGTGCAAAAAGCATTGCCGTCGGCAAAGGCCGCGGTCAGCGAGTCGTAGACACCATACCCTACCGCATTTCCCCAGGCATCTTGATTGGAGGAGAGGCCAAGGGTCAGGTAGGGTAATGTTCCCAGATAGGTTCCGCTGTCCTCCTGACCGTCCCCGTCTCCGTCTGCAAAAGGGAGCCGATGGTTGGCAATTGCATAACCCTGCACCGCGTAATCCATCTTTTCCAGGATCGCCTGTGCCTTTTTTATCTTTGCCGACTGGATGAGGGAGGGGAGGACTGTCGCCACGATGGAGATGACGATACCCACGATCACCAGGACAACGGCCAGTTCAATGAGCGTGAATCCGCCGGTGTTTCGGCGCATGATATTGGATCCTTTCTGAATAGTGGTTAAAATTTTCGCCTTTCTTGACCTCAAACAAAATTGAACCTTTCGAAACTGGCACTCTTTCCACGTTATATGCAAAAAACGGGCCTTGTTTTGCCGTCCTTTTCTTTTCCCAAAATGAGCACTGGACCTACAGCACGTTTTCTCATTGATCTCATGAGGAGCGGCCTCTCATTGCGGCTGAGCGATTTTTGACGTACGTTCTATTATGAAAAAAAGTGTCACCCTTGAAATCGGTAAACTAATTGCTTTTCTTAAACAAAAACCCGATCCATTCTGTGAACGGGTGTATAAGACAAGGGAAAGTTGTATTGACAAAACCAACGCTATGGTCAACAATGCCATTATCGTAAGAACATCAGAGGTAAAAAGGAGTCTGATTTAATGGAGGAACCCATGTACAGACCGATGGTCATATCCGGATTGACCGTTGATCCCCTGACAAACAGTCCCATTGTCATCCTGAAGGAAATAGATGGTGAAAAGACTTTGCCCATATGGATAGGGCTCCTGGAAGCAACAGCCATTGCCAGTGAGTTGGAGGGCATCAAGTTCTCAAGGCCCATGACCCATGATCTGGTCAAGAACATCATGGAACAGGTGGGCGTGAAAATAGAAAAAATCGAAGTCTGCGATCTCAAGAACAACACATACTATGCCCTGATCCACTTCACCCACGGGGGAAAGAAAATGTCAATAGATGCGAGACCCAGTGATGCGTTGGCCCTTTCCCTCCGGGTCAACGCGCCCATCTACGTGGCGGAAGAGGTGATCCAGAAATCCAGCCAGATTGATCTGAAAGCAGAGCCCGAAGACAAGTCCGAGCAGGGAAAGAAATGGCAGGAGATTCTGGAGAGCCTCAACCCGGAGGATTTCGGGAAATATAAGATGTAGGGCAAGATGATTGATCTTCATACCCATTCATTGTTCAGCGACGGCGTTCTTGTCCCCTCGGAACTGATCAGGCGTTTCGAGGCCCTGGAATATGATGCAGTGGCTATTACGGATCACGTGGATTCATCCATGATCGATTTCGTCATTCCCAGGATTGTCAAGGTCGCCGCGGGCCTGAACGCGGTGCAGTCCGTCAAGGTCATTCCCGGCGTCGAAATAACCCATGTTCCACCTCCTCTGATCGGGAACATGGTCCGGCGTGCCCGGGACCTGGGGGCGGCCCTGGTGGTGCTCCATGGAGAGACACTTGTGGAACCCGTGGCATCGGGAACCAACCGGGCCGGACTGGATGCGGGGATCGACATCCTCGCCCACCCCGGGCTTATCACCGCTGAAGAAGCCGCCCTTGCCGCGGAAAAAGGGGTTTTTCTTGAGATCACCGGAAGGCCGGGGCATGCATTTTCAAATGGACACGTGGCCAGGATGGCCGGGGAGACAGGCGCAAAGCTGGTGCTGGATTCAGACACCCATGCCCCCCATGACATCCTGACACGGGAAATGGCCCGGAAGGTTGTTGAAGGGGCCGGGCTTCCGCAAGGCGCCCTGGAATCACTCCTTGAAAATTCCCGCCTCCTGATGAAGAAGGTCGGTTACCCTCTCTGATGGACCCCTGCGCACCAAGAAGTCACCCCTATCTTTCTCCTGATCCAGGCTGAAAGCACTGTCTCATGAAACCCTTCCCGGAACAGAATCTCAAAAAGAGAAAGGTCTTTATCGCCAGGTTGACCGGGGTGCTGATCGTTTTCTTCTGGCTGGTGATGATGGGCCTCCTCATCATGAAGCATACCTTTACTGGAAGCCTCCAAAAGGCTGCGGAGACAAACAAAAAAAACGATAAAGCAGTGGTGCTGGACGGACCCGCACATGAATGGATGGAGATCTTTCTCCATGACAGGAAGATCGGCTATTCCCGAAGCACTATTGTACCCCTGGAAAAGGGGTACGTTGTGCAGGAGG
>DREN01000202.1 GCA_011051075.1 Deltaproteobacteria bacterium
AGCGATCTCATCCAGCCTGGCTTTCAGGTCCTCGACTCGCGCCCTGTGAACCTGAACGGCCTTTTTCAGCTCTGCCATCTCCCTTTTCCGCTTGAGAAGTCCACGGGACCCATGGGCAAACCTTCCGCCGCTTATAACACCGGTATGATCAACCATATCTCCCTGGAGCGTAACAAAGGTCAGACCGTTTCCATTCTCAGCGGGTCGGGAGTGGTTCCTTTTCCATCTGGAGAGACCCTCGTCCAGGTCCGCCACAATCTCTGTACTGCCCAACAGGGTCTTTACGAGGGGCATGAACCGGGCGGGCGCAGACACAAAGTCAAGGAGGCTCAGGGATCGATCCACATTGCCAACCACCCTTCCATGGCCTTCCAGGTTTTTGACCGGAGCAAAGCTGCCAATCCCCTTTCCCTTCTCCTTCAGGTATTGAACGGCTGATATTCCGTCTTCCTCCGAGTCGACCAGTACGTACTGGAGCCTGTCTGCCATGACCGCCTCCACGGCCCGTTCATATCGCGGATCCACCTGGATAAGGTCGGCCAGGATGCCCAGGATTCGGCCCTCCTTGCGGGGGCTGAAGTCCTTTGCCTTCATTATGGTCCTGACCCCCATGTTATACCCTTCAAAATTATCTGCCAGGGCTGCCAGGCCCGCTAATCGGGACTGACTCCTGTTCAGCTCGGCCTCCACGGTTTTGAGGTCGGCTTCCATCCCCTCCCTCATGATTTCCAGTTCAGAGATCTCTATCTTACCCTGTTCAATGGCATCCTCGATCCGGCTCAGCCTGTCAGCATTGGCCTCACGCACCCTGTTCTTTCTCTCCGAGGCCCTGAGCAGTTCCTGAGATCTGGCCTTCAGTTCTTTCAGTTCCTTTTCCAGTCTGCTGCGGCTGTCTGATATCTGCTCCAACAACCTGTTTATGTAGCCCGATTCATTACTGAGGCCCATCTCGCGTTTTTCTCCGGAGCTGAGATCAGCCCTGGCCTCATCGTATGCCTCCCTTATCTCCCTCAGTACCTGCTTTCTCGCCCTGAGCCTTTCTTCCACCAGGTTAATCTGGTTTTTGAGCTGACCCGATTCTTTTCTTATCCTGTCTCTCTCCCGGTCCAGTCCCTCCCTCTTATCCCTGAGTCCTGAGAGCCGCACCCGTATCTCCTCCTTTTCACGTGCAAGCCTCAGCTTCAGTTCCTCCGTCATCCTGATCTCACCTGAAAGAGACTCGATTTTTCCTTCCTTCCTGTGAATCAAGTCCCTGAGATGAAGGAAGCCATCTCTGTGTTCTCTAAGCTCGGCATCCTTTTCCTCTAATTCCAGATTCATCTCCTCCATGCGGGCGTGAATCTGGGAGATCAATGTGGATCTTGAGATCTCTTCCCGCTCCAGGGCCTCTGTGGAAATCTCTCTCTGGCCTGATTCCTCCCTGAGCTGATGGAAGGTATTGCAGTAGAGGATACGCTCCAGTTCCCGTATCTCCTCGCTCAAGGCCCTGAAGCGTCTGGCCTTGCCCGCCTGTCTCTTGAGTGAGCGTATCTGGCCCTGGATCTCACTCAGGATATCCTCAAGCCTCTGGAGATTAGTCCTGGTCTGTTCAATCCTCCTTCGTGAAATTTCTACCTTTTTTCTGTACTTGGTGATGCCCGCGGCCTCTTCAATCATGACGCGGGTCTCTTCAGGCCTCTGGTCGATTATGGCACCGATCTGCCCCTGCCCTATGATGGAATAGGCCCTGTTCCCAAGGCCCGTGTCCATGAATATCTCCTGGATATCCTTGAGCCTGCAGGGAACGTTGTTGATCAGGTATTCGCTCTCGCCGGATCGGTACAGACGCCTGGTTACCGAGAGTTCATGGTCCTGAGCAAAGGCCGTGGGAAAGGTTCCGTCTCCATTTTCAAAGAGGAGGGAGACTTCGGCCATTCCAACGGGCTTGTGATTTCCGGCCCCGCTGAATATTACATCTTCCATCCTGCGGCCCCTCAGTTGTTTGGGGCTCTGTTCCCCCATGCACCACCTTATGGCGTCAACAACATTACTCTTGCCGCATCCGTTGGGCCCCACTACGCCGCTGATCCCTTGTGAGAATGTGATATCCAGTTTCTCCATAAAGGATTTGAAGCCGCAAATGGAAACTTTTTTGATTTTCATGACCTACTCCCCTGTGTCCCCATGTTTTTGAAAATCCCCCGTACGCCTGAAGGGAAAGACAAAAAACTGTTCATGAGGGTAATTCTATCATATGGGAACAGGCTTGTAAAGAAAAAAATACAATATAGTGTGCAACAAAGCCGGTCAACACCAATATATGGGGCGGCATCCCCAAAGATGAAATGATATTGACAATGCTGAGACCAACCCCCTATTATCCGAGTTTCTGGAAAAGGGAGGTCTATCGGCCCCATATCTGCCTTGTCTGCAGGGCTGAAGCAAAAAGGTATGCAGATGCTGAAAGGCTGTTTTTAATGGAAAAGGTTCAACATGGGGATAAGGCCAGAACAGGGGTGGCCTTTTCCTCGGGTTTTTTCGGTTTTTTTGCCCATGCCGGATTTCTGGCGGCGGTCCGGGAGGTTGGGATTAGGCCCCTGGCCTACTCCGGCGCCAGTTCCGGGGCCATCGTGGCTGCAATGGCCGCATGCTCCATGGAGGATCGGGCCATAAGGGATATGCTCTTCCGCCATAAAAAGTCCGACTTCTGGGATCCTGATCCGTGGAGCCGTGTCCTTTTATATGCCTTTCGAAGGTTCAGGGGTTATACCGGATACCTCAGGGGAGGTGGGTTCGCCCGCATGCTGAAGAGACTTCCGGCGAAAAAGTTCGAGGAGTGCGGCACGCCCCTGGCCATTTCAGCAACAAACCTGACCAGGAGAACCCCCACGGTTTTCAGCAGTGGGGACCTGATCAAAGCGGTTCAGGCCTCGGGCTCGGTGCCTGTCCTTTTCAAGCCGGTAGAGATAAACGGGGATCTCTGCGTGGATGGCGGGGTATGCGGAAAGGCCCCGGTGGCGGCCCTGGCAGGGCTTTGTGATCTGGACAGGATCATTGTCCATTTCATCCCCTCCAGCAACCTGGAGGAGGGGAGAAACGCCTTTCTTGAAAAGCGGTTCAGCGCCTGGCATATACAGCACCTGTCGGTCAATATGGCCCGTCAGGAGGCCTACGAGAAGGAGCTTCAGATGGTAAGGGAGCGGGGGATCGAGGTCGTTGAAATAAGAACCGAATCACCGGCACTGGGCCCTAAAAC
>DREN01000313.1 GCA_011051075.1 Deltaproteobacteria bacterium
AAAAAGGCTTAAGAATAAATACAAATTCAAGTACTTACAGAAAACAACTCTCTATATTTAAATAGATTTTCTTTATTGGAGGTTAGTATGAAACCATCCCTTCAGCGATATTGGATGGTATTGACGTTGCAGCTCTCCGGAGCTGGTTAGTTAAACTGAATTTTTCGGATTCAGGAAATTGCTGGGTTATTATGTAAATTCGCTCCGCAAAATCTAATCCGTTGTGGTATATGTCCAGATTTTCAAAATTGAATTTCGGCATCTCTCGTTGAGGAAAGTGTAAGCCGTGACAAGTCCTTCGGTCAACGGCTAACGGTCCACGGTTAACATCCTTTAAACTCCGGTTTTCTTTTCTCCAAAAACGCCCTCATCCCCTCGGCCGCGTCCTCGGTAGCGATGACTTCACCAAGGGCCTGGCAGAGGTGATCCACTGCCTCGCCAAAGGACATGTCCCACGTGTCTCTAAATGCCTTTTTGCCTATTTTGAGACTTATGGGGCTCTTTTGGGTGAGCCCCTGAAGGATTTTTTCAACCTCTTTGTCCAGGTCTTCAGGGGGCACCGCTTTCGTTATGAGGCCCGCTGCCTCTCCTTCCCGGGCTGAAACTTTGCGTGCCGTCAAAACCATGTCCATGGTCCGCTTGAGGCCCACGTGCCTCAGGAGCAGGGCACCCACCATCATGGGAAAGATCCCCACGTTGACCTCCGGAGTGCAGAAGTAGGCATCGTCCCTGGCCATGACAATGTCGCAGGAAAGCATGAGGCCCAGCCCACCTGCAAGGCAGGGTCCGTTGACCTTGGCCACCAAGGGCTTTTCAAACTCCGTCATTTCCTTGAGCAGGGAGGCGTAGTTCCTGGCGCCCTTGAGCCTCTCGTCTCCTTGTCCGCTCAATGTCACTCCAAGGTCTGCCCCTGAGCAAAAAATGCGATCGCCGGCTGCCGTGATGCACACGGCTTTGATTTCCTCGTCTCCCCGAATACGCTCCAGATACTCCTGGAAGGAGGCGATCATGTCCTGGGTGATGGCATTGCGCCGGTCCGGCCTGTTTATGGTCAGGTACCCCACGTTTTTTTCCACTTGATAAAGAAGGGAATCACTCATGGCTCTCCACCTCCGGCTCTATTTCCACCAGGATGTCTCCTGGCATCACCTTGGCCTCGGGCTGGGTGTTTATCTTCTTAACTATCCCTGCATAGGGGGCCTTCAGGGTGGTTTCCATTTTCATGGCCGTTACCACCAACAACCCTTGGCCCTTCTCCACCCGGTCCCCTTCGTTCACCAGGACCCTTACCACCACGCTGGGCATGGGAGGGGTAACCTCGCCCGGGCCTTCTTCAATACTTCGCCGCCTGGCAAAGGAGGCCCCGCTGCGAGCGGCATCCTCCACAATGAAGGCAGAACCTCTCACGCATATGTGTTTGGCCTTGCCCTGGCGGTCCACCCATACTGTGTATGGTCTGCCCTCGAGGACAATGCGATAGCAGCCTGGGTATAAAGGCTTGAAAGAAACTTCCAAGGAAGCGCCGTCAATGCGCAATGTGCCTCTTTCCTCTTGCGGATCGATGGTTCCCTGGATTTCCTTGACCGTGTCTCCGATTCTCAAAGAATGTCCTTTCAACGCTGAACTCCCTTGGCTAAAGCGTCCAGGCCCCGAGGCTCTGCCACGGGGTGGGATATCCCGCCTGGCTCACAGTTACTTGAGGCTGAGGGGCCCCGAGCATTTCATCCACCAGGTATGCTGCTGCTGCGGCCCGGACCAAATCCTTATCGGGCTTCCATCCCGAGAAATGGGTCTGAACAAAATCGATGAACGTGTCCCCCCTTGAAAAGGGAACGGACCGTATCACGTCAAGGAGGAAGCCAATGATGGTGGTTATTCCAGTGATCCTGTAGTCTTCAAGGGCCCGGATCATGCGGCGCCTGGCTAGCTCCCTGTTTTCAGCAGCCACGATAAGCTTGCTCAAAATGGGGTCGTAATGCATGGGCACCTCGTAGCCCTCATACACTCCGGAATCCACCCGGACACCCGGACCAGTGGGCTCCTGATAACCAATTATCTTTCCAGGGCTGGGGAAAAAGTCCGCGGCCGGATCTTCTGCGTAGATCCTACATTCAATGGCATGGCCCCTTTGGAGCAGTTCTTCTTGCCTCAGGCTAAGGGGGCTTCCGGCCGCAATTTCCAGTTGATGGCGCACCAGGTCAGTTCCAGTGGTCAGCTCTGTTATAGGGTGCTCCACCTGAAGCCGGGTGTTCACTTCCAGGAAATAAAAGTTCCCGGAGGGCTCCAAAAGAAATTCCACGGTTCCGGCATTCACATAGCCCGAAGTCTTGGCCACTTTGACAGCCGCCTCACCCATCCGCTCCCTGAGCTCCGGGGAGAGGGCAGGTGAGGGGGTCTCCTCTATGATCTTCTGATGTCGTCTTTGAATGGAACATTCTCTTTCGAACAGATGAATCGCGTTGCCGTTGGAATCGGCCAGGATTTGGATTTCAACATGTCTCGGCCTTTCCAGACACTTTTCAACATAGATTGAAGGGTCACCGAAGGCCTTTTCCGCCTCGCTTATGGCCGAGACGCAGGCATCGGGCATCTCTGATGACGCGCTGACGACACGCATGCCTTTGCCTCCGCCCCCTGCAGCGGCTTTGATGATAATGGGATACCCCATCGCATCTGCTTCTTTTTGAAGTAGGGTGGTGTCTGTGGTTGCCTCGAGCATCCCCGGGATGACAGGGACCTCCGCCCTGCTCATCATGGTGCGAGCGAGGGTCTTGTTGCCCAGGTTTTCAATCACCTGAGAGGGTGGACCGATAAAGACAATTCCAGAGTCCTCGCAGGCCCTGGCGAAGAGCGGATGTTCCGCAAGGAAGCCGTAACCCGGGTGGATGGCTTCGACGCCAGCAGCCTTTGCAACATCTATTATCCTCTCGATGTTCAAATAGCTCTCGGAGGGTTCTGCGGGACCGATGCTAAAGGCCTCCTCAGCCTCCACAACGTGCAGGGCCTTGCGGTCAGGCTCCGAATAAACCGCCACGGTCTGTATGCCCATTTCCCTGCAGGTGCGCATGATACGGACCGCTATCTCGCTGCGATTGGCTATCAGTACTTTTTTAAACATATCCGCGCCTGATTCCTTTTCGCAAAATAACCAGAAGAGTCTCAGGCGTTAGGCATTAGGCGGCAGGCGGAACGAAAAGCGCCATCATGTTCT
>DREN01000118.1 GCA_011051075.1 Deltaproteobacteria bacterium
CCCCTTAACTGGCAGGACAGACCAACTTCCAGGTCATTCGTGCTTCAGAGCTGATTTGGCTCCAAAATGTTTGACCATTTCCCCATCATCATGTAATAGGGGTTGCGGGAGAACCATATTGTCTTTGATTCCTTAGTCCATCAATCAAAAACTTTCGACCTGTGCGGTTAGACTTCAGCAATTGTGGATACGGGATCTATCCCGCCTGTGGCGGGAGTCCGTCCGTGGGGGCCTCTTTTCCAAAGGACGCAAAACCCTATCTCATTTTATAGGGACGGCGGCATGCGCTTGAAATAAGCTACGGGAAAGCCCCAGGAGAGAGTCTCAGTTGGAGCCTGTACGGGTTCCTGCCTGCTCCGAAGCTGTAATACAACTAAGAAGGGGACGTTCCATGTCGTGATGGAGTATCTTGTTGCGTCCTTTGGAAAAGAGGCCCCCACGGACTAAGGGTAACCGCACAGGTCGAAAACTTATCAATTTCCATCACAGGAGAATCCCATGCTTGAACTTAAATTTGTCAGATCCCACCTGGAGGAGATCCGGGAGATGCTGGAAATTAGGGGGTACGACCTGGATCTCTCCCGGTTCGAGGCCCTGGACCGGGAGAGAAGAGACCGGCTGAGCACCCTGGAAGAGCTGCGGCACCGGAGAAACCGGGTGAACGAAGAGATAGCGGCCATGAAAAAGGGGGGGGAGGACGCATCACATATAATCGCGGAAATGAAGGTGCTCTCTTCGGAGATCAAGGAGAAGGAGAAGGCGCTCCCCGGGATCGTGGAAGAGTTGAACGACCTGACCATGGTCATCCCCAACATGCCCGATGAAACCGTCCCCCTTGGGAAGGACGAAAAGGATAATCCGGTTGTACGCACCTGGGGCAACATACGGGAGACGGGCTTCACCCCGCAGCCCCACTGGGAAATAGGAGAGGCCCTGGGAATTCTTGACTTTGAACGGGCCGCAAAACTGGCAGGTTCCAGATTCGCCCTCTACCGGGGAGCCGGCGCCAGGCTGGAGAGGGCCCTCATCAGCTTCATGCTGGATATCCACACCCTGGAGCACGGTTACACCGAGGTCCTCCCCCCGTTCATGGTAAATACGGCATCCATGACCGGCACCGGACAGCTCCCCAAATTCAAGGAGGATCTCTTCAAGGTGGAGGGATGGGATCTCTACCTTATCCCCACCGCAGAGGTGCCCGTAACCAACATACACCGGGACGAGATACTGTCCGAGGCGGATCTCCCCCTCTACTACGTGGCCTACACCCCCTGTTTCCGATCAGAGGCCGGCTCGTACGGCAAGGACACCCGGGGGCTTATCAGGCAGCACCAGTTCAACAAGGTGGAGCTTGTGAAGTTCGTAAGGCCTGAAGACTCAAGCGGGGAACTGGAAAAACTGACCAGGAACGCGGAAGAGATCCTCAGGCGCCTCTCGCTTCCATACAGGGTGGTCTCCCTCTGTACCGGGGACCTCGGTTTTTCAGCTGCAAAGACCTACGACCTTGAGGTGTGGCTCCCGGGCCAGGGGCTCTACCGTGAGATATCCTCGTGCAGCAGCTTCACCGATTTCCAGGCCAGAAGGGCCTCTATCCGGTTCAGGAGGAAAGGGAAAAGCGGCACGGAGCTGGTGCATACCCTTAACGGGTCTGGTCTGGCAGTGGGACGAACCCTGGTGGCCATTTTGGAGAACTACCTTGAGGAGGACGGCAGTGTGGCCATACCCGAGGCCCTCAAACCCTATATGGGAGGGATGGAATACATCTCCCCGGCATAAAGATGGACCAAAAGCATCTCTACTCCACGGGCTGGCGTGACAGCACAAAAAGGTTTGAAAAGGGCCTTTCCTTGAGGCGTCTGGTCAGGAACAGGTATCTGATGGCCTCTGCCGCCGGGTCCATCCTCATGGCCCTCTTCCTGGTCTTTTACGGTGTCCCATGGACCCCGGGAAGGATAAACAGGGTCCCCGGGGCACATTCAGAAGGAGAAGGCCCCGCCCGCTCCCCGGCCTGGGCCAGCGTTTCCGGGCAGGCGTCCGTAACCCCAGGGGACCTTGACCTTGACCCCACCCGGATATCTGATCGTTTCCTCCTGACACGGGAAGGGGCGTCCCTTCTGGTGGAATCGACCCTTGATCCTGATCTCCAGGGCTATCTGGTTCGGGTCCTTCAGAACTCCCTGAACCTGAAGGCCGCAGCAGTGGTCCTGAGGCCTGATGACGGACGGATCCTTGCCATGGCGAGCTTTCATCAGGATCAGGACGGGGGGGATCTGTGCCTGCGGGCCGACTTCCCGGCTGCCAGTCTGTTCAAGATCGTATCGGCGGCAGCGGCCTTTGAGTATGCGGGGTTCACACCTGAGAAGACCGTGTATTTCAACGGCCGGAAACATACCCTGTACAAGAGCCAGCTCAAACAGAGGATAGGGAGGTACACATCCAGCATCAGCTTCAAGAGGGCCTTTGCCTCGTCCATAAACCCTGTCTTTGGGAAATTAGGCATATACGATCTGGGTCAGAAGGCCATTCTCGATTCGGCGGAGAGGTTTCTCTTTAACCGGCCCATTCCCTTTGACCTGCCCGTGGCCATGAGCGTGGTACAGGTGCCCGGGGACGATTTCGGCCTGGCCGAGATAGCCACCGGCTTTAACAAGGAGACCACCATATCCCCCCTGCACGCGGCCATGTTAGCCTCTGCGGTGGTGAACAGGGGGGTCATGATGAAACCCTATATAATCAAGAGGATCTCCCTTGAAAACGGCCGGGTACTCTACACGAACACTCCCGGAGAGACAATCAGATCCATAAACCCGAATACGGCGGCCAAGCTGAAGGTATTGATGAAGGCCACGGTGACCCACGGTACGTGCCGAAAATGCTTCAGGGGATTAAGGAGAAAGAAGGCGTACAGGAACGTGGAGCTGGGCGCCAAGACCGGGACCATCAACGACCGCTCGGACAGGTTCAAGTACGACTGGTTCACGGCCTACATGATCCCGTCCAGCGGCAAAGGGGGGATCTGTGTGGCGGTGTTGGGGATTCACGGCAAAAAGCTGGGCATTCGGGCCAACAGGCTCGGCAGAAGCATAATCGATCATTTCCTCAGATCCCCGTCCCACCCCGCCTCTGCCTCATGAAAGAGCCGCCCCCCGGTTTGCAGGGGCCGCGGGTTCAGCCGAGGCACGCCTTTACAAAGCCGTAGAACAGAGG
>DREN01000234.1 GCA_011051075.1 Deltaproteobacteria bacterium
CCCCTCGCCGCTGCCGTAAAAAAATTCTGTGGTCCCCCCGCCCAGGTCGAAAACCGTGAACTCCTCCCCCTTGAAATCCATGGCGCCCAACGCCCCCCTGCCGCTTAGCATGGCCTCCATCTCACCCGGGATGATCCTTATGGGGATACCGGTCTCCACCTCAATGAGCTTAAGAAGCTGGCCCGCATTTACCGCTTTCCTGAACACGCCGGTGGCTGCCCCGCGTACCTGCTGTACCCTGAAATCTGCAAGCAGGTACGAGAACCGCCTGAACACCCCAAGCACCCGTTCACAGAGGTCAGGGCCGATGACACCTTCCGGGCTAAGCCCTTGGGCAAGGCGGATATACTCCCTCTTCCTCAGGAGAGGAATCAAAGGCCCTGACGGACCTAATCTCCGGGCTATGAGAAGCCTTGCCGTGTGACTGCCCAGGTCAACGGAGGCCCATGTCTGTTCCATATTGTGCTGCGGTTCATGAAAGGGCGGGACCTTTCTGGCGTATTGTCTAACAGACACGGGCCACACTGTCAATCCATGGGCGGATATTGGGAAAAAAAGAGGATGGCTCTCAAAAGCCCCTTGACAAAGGCCTTTTCCATTCAGTACATAATCTGTGCCTGCGGATCTTCATAATATATACTATCCAGCCCGTGTTTCGGTCACCCTTCTTTGGTCTTTGGGCGAAAACAGATGAGCAAATACTGTGGCACCATCCGGAATAGCACTCATTTGCTGGAAAAAAGCTAACAAAACGGGTTGATACCTCCACAGGAGGCTGGGAATACGTTGTTTCACCTTAACCAACCGAGGAAACAGGATAATGGAAGTCAAGACCGAGCGAACAATCGCCTATTGCCTCGCAGCAGTACTCCTTGTGGTGGGGGTAATCTGTTATACGGCCCTTGCCAAAAAGGCTCCTGAGCAGCCCCTGAGGATCATGTTCAAAAATACCGGGGGGAAGGTCCTGTTTGATCATAAAGAACACCTGTCAGAAGCCGGCTACGGGTTTGAGTGCGCGGACTGTCACCATACCATGGAAGATCCAGAGGAAAAACCGGAGTCATGCGGGGAATGCCACACCGAAGACGGCGAAGATGGCCCCAAGAGATCCGACGCCTTTCACCAGCAGTGCAAGAGCTGTCACGAGGAGGGCGGGGGACCGGTCAAGTGTGAAGAGTGTCATGCCATGTGAGAAACAGGTGATTGAGGTCAAGAGGCCCGCTCATCCCACGTGGCCAGGAGGAAAGTAATGATAAAGAAACCGTTTTTCGGTTTGGGAAAGCCTAAGTTAAGGTATGCAGGAATTTCGGATCTCGACGGAAAACAGATCAGAGATCTCCCCCTTCCAGCCAGGATTACCCTCCTGCACAGATCAGCCGGAGGCCCGCAGGACGACCCGATCGTATATCCCGGCGAAGAGGTCAGGACAGGGCAGAAACTGGCACTCTATGAGACAGGAGAAGAGTACCTCTTCTCAACGGCAACGGGCACCATCTCTGGTATAGCAGATGCCCAGGGATACGCTGGGCAGTCCTTTCTCTCCATCACCATTGACCTAAAGCCGAAAGACAGGTGGGATACTGAACTTGAGAAGGGCGTCAAGGACACCTCTTTGGAAAAACTCCTCCCCTTTATCTCTCACCTTCCCGGGATCTCCGACTCCTGCTTTCACATAGGCAGGGACCATCCCCTTAAGACCGTCATTATCAACGGCCTCGACCAGGACCTCCTTGTTGCCACAAACCAGCTCATGGTGAGGGACAATGCTGATAACCTGGCCCAAGGGGTTGATTTCTTGAAGGAACTTACCGGGGCTGAAAGCGTTGTTTTTGCGGTGCCTCCCTATCTTAAGTCAGAGGCGGAGAAGAGCGGGGCCCAGGTCAGGGTGATCGAGCCCCTCTATCCAAACGCCTCCCCCAGGCTGCTGGTCAACGAGATCCTCAACAGACCTGTCCCCCCGTGGGAGGATTTCAAAGATCTGGGTGTGGGTCTTATCAGCCCCGAAGGGGTCCTGGCGTTGAGGAGCGCCGCCATGGAGGGAAAGGTCCCGGTCACCAAGGTGATAACCGTCATTGACAAGGATTACGGGCTTACCCCTGTCAGGGCCAGGATCGGGACACCAGTGGGAGATATCCTCCAGTCGCTGAATATTAACCTGTCCCAGGGAGACCGTCTGGTCTCTGGAGGTCCAATGCAGGGCCGGGGCATCTACTCAGAAGACACCCCTGTGCTCCATGATACCGATGCCATCATGGTGCAGGACAAAAGCCGGATGATCGCCCCGGGGAGTGACCCCTGTATAAACTGCGGGGAGTGCGTAAGGGCGTGCCCCTCCAGGATACCCGTTAACATGCTCATAAGGCTCCTTGAAAACGGCCTCTATGAAGAGGCGGCCCAGGAGTACGATCTCCTTTCCTGTGTGGAATGCGGGCTTTGCAGCTATGTATGCGTGATGCGGATACCCATATTCCACTACATCATGCTCGGAAAACATGAATTAGCCTTGACAGGAGGCCAGGAGGAATAAGATGGCTAACCAGAAACTTCTTGTCAGTTCCCATGCCCCTTACTGGCACAACGGGAGCGGTCTTTCAGAGAGAAGCTACAACATCATGATAGCTGCCCTCCCCGCGGTGATAATGGGAATTTTCCAGTACGGCCCTCCTGCCCTGGGTGTTGTGGCCCTTTCCATCTCCAGCGCCATGATCTGGGAGCTTGTCATGAACCTCCTGATGAAACGCCAGGTCAGCATAGGCGACGGCAACGCGGCACTTATCGGCCTCCTCATGGCAATGCTTCTCCCCGCCACAACACCCTGGTGGACCGTAATCCTGGGTACTTTCCTGGCCGTTGTGGTGGGCAAGCAGATATACGGCGGTATAGGTTGTAATCCGCTTAATCCCACACTGGTGGCCATTGCGATGATCTTTCTCTCCTGGAAGGGGCTTCTGGATTTTGACGAGGCCCTGGTGAATTACGATCTCGGGTTTTACATGGTCCACCCATTGGCCGGCCTCAAGTACTTCGGGGTCTCTACGGTCTCAAACTATTCTCTGGGGCAGCTCCTCATGGGTCAGTACGCGGGGGCCATAGGGGCAACCTTCGGCCTCGGTCTGATCGCAGGCGGGGTTTATCTGATCCTTCGCAATACGATCCGCTGGGAGATACCGGTCTCTTTCCTGGC
>DREN01000089.1 GCA_011051075.1 Deltaproteobacteria bacterium
CCGCACCTACATTAATGGCATTCTTTGAGCAGAGGTGCCGTAGATGATGTCACAGCCTTAATCTGGTAAGGATCAGGTAATGCTCCCTCTAAAACAGTAAGTACGCAAAAGTCGGAAGAACCACAATTTGAACTTACTGCCCTCAGACGTCCGTTCCTTTATTTCCCGCTGGAAAAACATTTTGAACACCAGTTCTATGTGACCGAACGCCTGAATAGACATCAGGCTGGGACAAGATGCAATATTCCCTGACAACACCCGAGACGCTGGCTGATATGATTGTCTCTAACATTGGAAAAGAGGTCACCTATCCTCCCATACTTACGGACGGTGCTCAAAAAGCTGCCAGACTAATCAATCAACTTTTTTGACCCTTTTTTACGGGTCGGGTCAAGGCCGAGAATTTCTGAGTTGTTACTCGAGATGGGGATGGATTACTGGCTGCGCAAGACGCAGGGGGTTTTGGCTCGGGCTGAGCATCTCCCTACTTCGACTTCTTAAAAAGCTCCTCCCCCTGGTGATCTCTTCCAAGGTGGAAGTTGATCCATGATGATGTTCTGTTCAACTCCCACCTGCGAGGCGGTACATACTCCTCTTTTATTCGCTCCGGCTGATTGACAGAGGCCCACCTCCTGTAGGCCCTGAACCATACACATCGCCTCTCGGGATGCACCTCACACATACCGTTTCTGCTGCCGCCGCAGGGGCCGTTCCGTGTATGCTTGGGGCACTGGGACTCGGGGCAGAAAAATGCCAGGTGCTGGATACCGCAGTCACCACACTCCTGGCATGAAAACAGGAACTTCTTGGACACATCTTCCACCGTCCTCACAAGGAGAGATGCAAGGGGTCTTTTCTCCAGCCTCTGGCAGAGACTGGAGTAGATGGAGGCAAAGGGCGCATCGTGGTTAAAAAAGGTCCGGTGAATGGCCCGATAGGCCTGAAAGACCACCCTGTCAGCATGGGATGCCCTGCTTCTGCATGGGATTATCTCCCCGGCGCTGAGCCCGTTGTCCGGGTCACGGTGGTACAGGTAGAAGCCGTTTTTCTGGGGAAAATCAAAGTCCGGCAAGTATTCCCGCCACCTGTGTTTAATCTCTTCCATCCGGTCAAGTACGGCGGAGAGTACTCCGAAGTCCCTGTGTACCCCGCCGAAGTGGACCCCTCTATAACCCAGGCCCCTGAGAATAACCGCAAGCCGGGCTGAACGATCAATGAGCGCGGCCTTGCCCCTATCCCTGTCCTCCCATTCTTCCTGAACCGTTCCCAGGAGCCTTTTAGTCACCACCACCCCGGGGATCCTGCCCTCGCACATGACCCCGGCCACCTTTGGCGTAAGGAGGTAGACAGAACCGAGTGTGGGGATCTGCATGCCCCAGTCGCGCTGCACGCAGAGGGCCTCGTGAAACTTGCGCGCATCGTACCCCACCTGGGTTATGGCAAAGCTCGCCCCTGCTCCCACCTTCTTAAAAAGCTTGAAATACTGGCAAAAGGACTCCTCTTCCGTACGCTTGAAAGGGGAAAAAGCGCACCCTGCGAAAAAATCCTCCCTGTCCCCGCGAGCCAGTGTCCCCTCGTTCATCATTCTTAGCATAGACAGTAATGACACTGAGTCCAGGTCAAATACGGGAGCACCCTGGCCCGCAAAGCCCTTTCCCGCGAAATCACCGGTAAGGGCCAGGATGTTTCTGATGCTCAGATGGCCCAGTTGAAGGGCCCGGCTCTCAAGGCCCACCCGGTTCTGGTCACGACAGGTGAAATGGACAATTACGTCCATACCCCTGCTCACTATCTCACTGCCCAGCACATCCGGGCTCAGAGAGGGATGCCCTCCGGGATTATCGGTTATGCTGACAGCGGATATCCTGCCGTCTCTGAGGGCGTCCTCTGCTATGCGCATCACCGTGTCAACGGAACGCCCCCTTGACTGTTCCCCGGGAACCAGCTCCATGGTTACGACAAACCGGTCTGGATTTGAGATATCTTTTCTGAAGTTCGATTCCATCCTATCTCGCTGCGTCAGGACAAGTAGAGCAAAAAAGAGCATACCGCAGATCATTTGTCAATAAACGGGAACCGATGCACCACTTTCCTTCAGGATGGTACGGAAAGTCCACAAAAATCCAACAAAAACCTTGACAAAAGGAAAAAGCGAATATAGTAAAGGAAACTTTCTAAACACCTGTATGAAAATTTCTCCTCTGACTGGACAGAGGCATACCCGGTTGAATTCTAATGAAGTGGTAAATAATATGGCAAAGAATGCGAAAAAAGGTAAGATAGAGATCGACAGAGAACTGTGCAAGGGATGTCACCTTTGCATTGAGGTCTGTCCGAACAACAGGATCGAAGTGGATGAGGAACTCAACAGGAAGGGTTACTCACCGGCCCGACCCAAAGGAAATGTTTCTGAAGGTGAAAAGGGGTGTGTGGGATGCGCCATGTGCGCCACCGTCTGCCCCGAAGTAGCCATAGAGGTGTATCGTGTCAAGTGAAAAGATGTTGATGAACGGTTCCCAGACAGTGGGAGAAGCAGCAGTACGCGCCGGCTGCCGTTACTATTTCGGCTACCCCATCACTCCCCAGAACGAACTGCCCGAATATATGTCCGCAAGACTGCCGGAAGTGGGCGGGACCTTTATCCAGGGCGAGAGCGAGGTGGCATCCATAAACATGGTCCTTGGGGCTGCCGCGGCGGGTGGGAGGACCATGACTTCATCATCGTCCCCCGGAATCTCCCTGAAACAGGAGGGGATCTCCTACATGGCGGGGATGGAGCTTCCTGCGGTCATAATCAACATGATGCGGGGCGGACCCGGTTTAGGCAATATAGCCCCCTCGGCGGCCGATTATTTCCAGGCCACCCGGGGCGGGGGGCATGGCGACTACCGCACCCCTGTACTTGCCCCGGCAGGCGGGCAGGAGCTGGTTGACCTGACGTTCGAGGCCTTTGATCTGGCCGATAAGTACCGCAACCCGGTCATGATTTTAGGGGACGGGCTCATGGGCCAGGTGATGGAACCGGTGGTCTTCCCCGACTTCATAGACCTCAAGGACCTCCCCGAAAAGGACTGGGCCTTGCGCGGCTGTAAGGGGAGGGAAGCGACGGCCCTGTTCTCAATGATCCTGGGCCAGAAGGGCGAGCTTTATCGACATAACCTGGAACTTCAGGAAAAATATGA
>DREN01000014.1 GCA_011051075.1 Deltaproteobacteria bacterium
GGTGAACGTAAAAACCCGAATCCGCCAGGTCCAGGGCCGACTGCATCCCGGCAATACCTCCGCCAACAACCATCACAGATCCCTCGACCTTCAGGCCTTGTTCTGACTTCATTTTTGACTCCTGCAATAAAGTGAAATCCGATTGTACTATACTATTTTAGAAAAATATTCTGGGGCAGCTACTCCGTGGCTCTAAATCGTCCACAGAGGTGTTATCTGATTGATCCTGGATGCTGGGTGGAAAAAGGGGTGATTCCCTATGGATATCCAGTCCCGCCCATCGCGGGACCAGAAACCAGTATCTGGCTTCAATGAACCTCGGTTTTCTCTTTATGGCAATGGATGGGTGTACCCCAAGAACATTATCTTAAAGGCTATATTTGTGCACGGCAAAACGAACGTGAAAGATGTCACAAACTAAATTCATACCGAAACAGGTGTTTTCCTGTCAAGAAAAAACTGTTCGGCCCTGTCCAACGGGGTTTCGGATTATTTATCCTCCTTTTTTAAGCGTGGCTCCAGGGTCTTTTCACCAAAAAGGCTGAACCTGAGCCAGTCGAACCCGAAGAGCATCAGGGCTGTATCGTCTTTTTTCAGGGCTTCCCTTAGAGCTGGATCCACATGAAAACGATCGAAAAAGGCGCTTCCAAACAGGAAATCCCTGAACCTGTCCAGGTTGTAGGAGGCCATGAAAAACATCTGCTGTTTCCGGGCCTCGTATTCCCGGGGGCCGAGGCTTCTGGAGGAGGTGATGATCCCTAACCACCCGTGGTTCAAGGCGCTGAACTCGTTTACTCCCTCATGTTCCATCCATTCCTCAAGGGTCCAGGCCCGGTCTTCACTGAACCCGTGGCAGTGGGATTCCGCCACCATGAAAAACCGTTCCCTTGCGCCTTTTTCTCCCTCTACCGTGGCGGTTGCCCTGCCCAGGGGATAGAGACGGCAGGCCTCTGGACGGTCCTCGTATATGGAACATCCCTGCTGAGTTACAAAGGGGCAGGTGTGTTTCCGGTCCGGTCTCATCTTCAGCCTGACCCTTGGAAAACGACTGCGGTTGTCCATGACGGTATCTGTGTAGCGCTCCAGGAACTCATCGGATCCGATCTTGAGGCGATTTTTCATGCGGAGAATATCGTAGGGGGTGAGGATCAGGCGGAGTCGGGCGCAGCACTGGGTGAAGCACGGGACATCCCTGTGGCATCTGAAAAAAAAGGTGTCCCCGGCAAGGGGTCTGAATATCTGCTCTCCAACGGACTGGTTCATGGGACCTGGTCCCCTTTGGGCATGGCACTTTCCTTGACGCGCAGGGTCTTCTGGCCGAATATGCCAAACTTTATCCAGTCAAAGGCGAATTTCAGAAGATCAACATCATTTCTTTTAAGCTTTTCTATTGTAAGGTCGTCAAGCTCAAATCGATCCAAAAAAGTGCTCTTAAAGACAAAGTCCCTGAATTTATCTATGTTGTACAGGGCCATGAAGGTCATCTGGTATATCTTCGGGTTGTCTATATCCAGGTCCTGGGCCTTGAGCGGTGTTGTGACCTGTGCAAACAGGTGGTTCATTTCATCGTACATGGGGACCCCCTGCTCTATGAGCCAGTTGGAGATCCTGTTTTTCTCGTCCTGTTCCAACCCCTTGCACCGGGACGAATCGGTGATGAGGCTGAAGGTGCCGTCATCGTTCATGTTAAGGGGGTACATGCGGCAGGGCCATGGCCTGTCAGGGTAAACGGTGCAGCCCTGTTCAGTGACAAAGGGGCATTGTTTGTCATCTTCGTTCATCTTGAGAACCACCATGGGAATAAGGAGCTTTTCTCTCCGGAGCACTACGGTATGGCGGTCAATGAACTCCTCGGAATGAAGGTTGAGGGCGTTTTTCAGCCTCAGAACATCGTAGGGTGAAAGGACGATGGTGATATCCTGGCAGCATTCGGTAAAGCAGGGGACATAGGTTCCGCAGTTGAACTGAAAAACGTGCTCCACGTCCATGCGCGCCCCGTCCCCGCCGGGGCCAGGGGTTTTTTTTGATTCTGTCATTATAAATGTGGTTCCTTTCTTAAAATATTTTGGTCAAATCCCTTGACTGAGGATGACCTGTTGGGCTTTTATGTTGGTGGTCTATAACAGCAGTAAACGGCCCGGGTCAATGAAATTGTGTGTCAAACAGAAATATGGAGGTGATTTGAGTTATGAAAGAGAGGACATTATCGATAATTAAACCGGATGGGGTCTTAAGGGGCCTGATAGGGCCCGTCATAAGCCGCCTGGAAAAGGAAGGCCTGAAAATCGCTGCAATGAAGATGATCACCATGACCAAGGATCAGGCCAGGGGATTTTATAAGGTTCATGAGGGGAAGCCGTTTTACGAAAGCGTTACCGATTTCATGTCTTCCGGGCCCTGTGTTGTCATGGTCTTGGAGGCCGATGATGTGATAGGACGGTATAGGAAGTTAATGGGGGCGACCAACTTTAAGGAAGCAGAGGAGGGCACCATAAGGCGGGACTTTGCCACGGATATTGAGAAAAACGTTGTACATGGGTCTGATTCCAGGGAAAACGCCGAGTATGAGATAGGATATTTTTTCAGCGCCCTGGAGATGGCGGAGGGATGAGACCTTTGGGCTCACTGACAGACAATCCCCTGATCAGGGATCTGTCTCTGATCCGGGGATTGATCTTCATGGGTTCTGGGAAGACCTATTTGTCCGAGTCCTCACCGCCTGCCTTCATCTGTTTGATCTCCTCTTTCAGGGAATCGATCTCGTTCTTCAGGGCGGTGGTGTCATTATCAAAGGTATCAGGCGTATTTTTCTTGTCTTTGATCTCTTCAATGCCGAGATACACGGCCAAGGCCCCGCCCAGGATCAACATGGCCGGGATCCCGGCCTGCAAGGCCTTTATGAAGTAGCCGAACCAGACGATAATCCCGATGATCCCCAACACGAGAGCTACCAAACCTCCACCTAAAGCTGCCATTTATCATACCTCCTTTGAACGTTCAATTTTTGGTGACTCCAAAATATTTACCGAGGGGCTGACACCCCAAAAAACCCAGGTCAATTGAAATCAGGGGTAGGTTTCCGCCAATGGCAGGAGAAACAGCGCCCCGGGCATTGCCCCGTGGAATCGGGAATCGACATCCGAGCCCACATGATACTGTCCTGAGACCAATGTGCTGAAC
>DREN01000386.1 GCA_011051075.1 Deltaproteobacteria bacterium
CCACGTTGGTAGTGAGGCCCTCAATATGGTAACCGTTCAGTGCCTTCACGAGTCTTCTGATGGCCTCGTCCCTGTTCTTTCCGCGGGCAATGACCTTTGAGAGTAGAGAATCGTAATGAATGGTTACGACGCTTCCCGCCCTTATACCGTCGTCCACACGTATGTTTTTGCCCCTGGGCACTGCGTAGCGCGTGACTATGCCGGTGGTGGGGAAAAAATCCCTGGCAGGGTCTTCCGCGCAGATGCGGGCCTCAATGGCCCAGCCATCCAGCACCACATCCTCCTGGCTCAGGGGAAGTTTTTCGCCTGCCGCGATGCCCAACTGAAGTTTCACCAGATCAAGCCCTGTCACCATCTCCGTGACCGGGTGCTCTACCTGAAGCCTCGTGTTCATCTCCAGGAAGTATAAGTTCCTGTCCTCATCCATGATGAATTCCACGGTTCCGGCATTGGTGTAGTCCGCCTCACGGGCAATCCTGCACGCCCATGACCCGATCTCCGCCCTGAGATCTCTGTCCATGGCCGGTGACGGGCTTTCCTCGATTACCTTCTGATAGCGTCTCTGTATGGAGCATTCCCTATCACCCAAGTGAATGACATGGCCGAGTTGATCCCCCATTATCTGGAATTCGATGTGTCTGGGGCCAATGACATATTTCTCAATGAAGATCCTGTCGTCTGAAAAGCCCTTTATAGTCTCCTCCTGACAGGCCCTGAACGCAGAAATGAATTCCTCTTTCGAGTTTACGATCCTCATGCCGCGCCCACCGCCACCTGCAGCCGGTTTGAGCAGTAGAGGAAAGGTCATCTTGCCTGCCAGGGCGAGCGCCCGTTCCGGGTCGGTAAGGGGCTCCGGGTGTGCAGGGACCACCGGTATTGAACACTTTTCGGCAAGCGCCTTGGAGGCGACCTTGTCTCCGAGCAGTGCAATGGCCTTTGGCGTCGGCCCTATGAACACGAGCCCGGCATCAATCACCATTTGGGCAAACCCGGCATTTTCAGAGAGAAAACCATATCCCGGATGCACGGCCTCGCACCCGTGTGCTATTGCCGCCTCGATGATCCGCTCTTTAGCCAGATAGGACTCGGGGGCCGGCGCAGGTCCGATCAAGGCGGCCTCATCCGCCTGCTCCACGCATGGGTGTCGCTGATCGGCCTCTGAGTATACCACGACTGCGCCAATACCCAGTTTCCTGCAGGTTCGAATGATACGAACGGCAATTTCTCCTCTGTTGGCAATCAGGATCTTATTGAACAACTTTAATACCTCACAATGGTATATTTCCGTGCTTCTTTGGGGGCCTCTCAGTCTCCTTGCCCTCGAGTACTTGAAGGCTTCTAATAAGCCTGCTTCGCGTCTTGCGGGGGAAAATTACGTCGTCAACATACCCTCTCTTGGCCGCGAGAAAGGGGTTGAGGAAGGTCTCCCTGTATTCAGCCTCCTTTTCAGCCAGGGCGCCGGCAGGATCTTCCGAAGACTGAATCTCCCTACGGTAGATGATCTCCGCGGCTCCCCGCGGCCCCAGCACGGCTATCTCGGCGGTTGGCCATGCGTAGTTTATATCCGCGCCTATGTGTTTTGCGTTCATTACGAGGTAGGCGCCCCCGTATGCCTTCCGGACAATCACCGTGAGGCGCGGCACCGTGGCTTCAATAAAGGTAAAGAGGAGCTTCGCCCCGTGACGAATTATACCTCCGTGCTCCTGGTCAGGACCAGGCATGAACCCGGGCACGTCCACGAGGCACAGGAGAGGAATGTTGAAATTGTCGCAGAAGCGGACAAAACGGGCACCCTTGATGGAGGCGTCGTTGTCCAGCACACCCGCCAGGACCATGGGCTGGTTGGCAATAAGTCCGATGGTCTGGCCGCCCAGACGCCCTAACCCTATCAACAGGTTACGTGCGAACTGCTTGTGTACCTCGAAAAACTCGGCCCCGTCCAGGATGCTGTGAATAAGGACCTTCATGTCATAGGGCTGGTTTGGATCGGTCGGCACCAGATAGTCAAGGGTGGGGTCCGTCCGGTCCGGAGGATCCCGAAGGTCCAGCAGGGGCGGCTTCTGTTTGTTGTTGGATGGCAGGTAGTTTATCAAACGTCGGACTTCACGAAGACACAGGACATCGTTTGGAAGGACGAAATGGGCAACCCCGCTCTTTGTTCCGTGTACGGTTGCTCCACCGAGGTCTTCCGAGGTGATGTCCTGATGAATAACGGTCTTAACAACATGGGGCCCGGTAACAAACATGTATGAGGAGTGCTCCACCATGAAGGTAAAATCCGTCATGGAAGGGCTGTATACCGCCCCGCCTGCGCAGGGACCCATAATGCATGAGATCTGAGGAATCACACCGCTGGCCCGCACGTTACGGTTGAATATCTCCCCGTATGCGGCTAATGCGTCAATGCCTTCCTGAATCCGAGCGCCCCCTGAGTCGTTGATGCCTATGTAAGGGGCCCCTGTCCTGACCGCATGGTCCATCACCTTGCTGATCTTCTCTGAATGGGCCTCACCGAGGGAGCCGCCGATTACCGTAAAATCCTGGCTGGAGACGAAGACCTCCCTGCCGTCAATGGTCCCGTGGCCCGTTACCACACCGTCACTCAGATATTGTCTGCCGCCGCCCAAATGACTGGTCCTGCCGGTCTTGAGCATGTCAAATTCCTCAAAGGAACCCTCGTCTAACAGCAGGTCGAGCCTTTCCCTTGCAGTGAGTTTACCGAGGGAGTGCTGGATTTCAATGCGCTCCGGGCCTCCCGCAGAAACTGCCTCGTCCTTCATGGCCTGAAGCGCCGCAAGGTTTGCAGGAGTAGTACCAAGCAAATCCCCTTCAAACCCGACTCCCTTTTCAACCTGTTCCTTTCCGTATTTATCCATTGCCATGGTTGTCCCTCGCCTTCTGCCGATCAAATTTCACTAAATGTCGCCCCGTTTTTTTGATTAAGGGGCATTTTCCGCGCGCTAATCCGGTTTCGCAAAGGTAGTTCAAAAAATTACTGGAAAAAATAAGTGCAGCCTACGGAATCAAAGGGATAATAGTAAACAATTATGACGAAATCCGTTCGAAAGTCAAGGGAAGAGGCGGTTTACTGGAATTTCAGGTGACGTTTACTTCTGCTTGACACGCATGACAGAATCACGTATGGTTTGCTCTCAAAAAACTGACTTTTATCACCTCACC
>DREN01000019.1 GCA_011051075.1 Deltaproteobacteria bacterium
GAGGCCGACATCGTAGGGCAGTTGAAAAAGATGGGCGTTCGCTGACCCAAGATAGAGGTCTGCGAAGCCCCACCCGGAGATACGGAGGACATCCATGCTGGAGACCTTTTTTCTGACCGTAAACAGTTGGATTGCGGGCGGCACGGCCATCGCCGCCGTGGGCTGCTTTATCTGGGGTATGATCAGCGTGGTGTTCAGCCCCTGTCACCTTGCTTCCATCCCTTTGATTGTCGCCTACGTGGGCGGTCAGGAAACGCTCTTGAAGCCGAAACAGGCCGCATGGTATTCCGTAGCCTTCACCGTGGGGCTATTTATCACCATAGCGCTTATCGGGATCATCTGCGCCCTGTTAGGCCGCATGTTAGGAGACGTGGGCAACTACTGGCAAATCCTTATTGGACTGGTCCTGGTCTGGGTCGCATTGGGTATGTTAGGCGTTGAAAAATGCTCCATGTCCGGGAATCTCCTATCTAAGCTCAATCTTCGCGGCATGTTCGGAGCACTTGTGCTGGGTCTGGCCTACGGGGTCCTTTCCGGTTCCTGCACCTTTGGGTTTATCGCCCCCATCCTTGCCATTATCACGGTACAGGAGAAGGTGGTCACGGGGGTCCTGTTCATTCTGCTCTTTGCCCTTGGACACTGCCTTCCGATTGTGGTGGCGGGGGGTTCCACCGCCGCGGTAAAGCGGGTTATGGAAAGCAGTCGTTTGCAGGGAGCCGGCAACTGGTTCAGGAAAGGGGCCGGGATCGTTATTGCCGGCCTGGGTGTCTATTTTATTGTCAATCCGTTCATCCTGACCTGAAGATTGCCTTAGGGCGGGTACGAAGGGGCAAAGGGCTTCGAAATAATATGGGGAGGGAATCTTTCATGAACATTGAGGCTTCGAATAAGGAAATCATCTGTTATTGTTTCGGGCATTCCGTTCAAGATCTGCGCGATGATGTCTTAAGAAATGGACGTTCGCTCATCATGGAACGTATTGCAGCAGAGAAAAACGCCGGCGCATGTGATTGCGCCACAAGAAATCCGAAAGGCCGGTGATGCCTCTCCGATGTTCGCCGGGTGGTGAACGAGACGCTGGGCATCCAAGAAATAATGTAGACAAAGACAATCAAGCCTGTTTGGAGCAAGTCTGGATCGCGAATAGGAAAACCCTGATCTAAACAACTAAAAGGAGGCCTTCAATGACAACACAGGATCCCGTTGTAAAGCGTCTTTCCTTTCTTGACAGGTTTCTGACCCTCTGGATCTTTCTGGCCATGTTTATGGGGGTGATGTGGGGGTATCTTTTCCCCGGAATCCGGGGGTTTATAGACTACTTTCAAGTGGGGACCACGAACATCCCCATTGCCATCGGGCTGATTCTGATGATGTACCCCCCCTTGGCCAAGGTAAAATATGAGCAACTCGGTCAGGTCTTTCGAAACGTCAAGGTCCTGACCCTTTCCCTCGTCCAGAACTGGGTGATCGGGCCTATTCTCATGTTTCTATTAGCCGTTGCCTTCCTCTCCGGACATCATGAATATATGGTGGGACTCATCATGATCGGGTTGGCCCGTTGTATCGCCATGGTCATTGTCTGGAACGACCTGGCCTCTGGAGACACTGAATATTGTGCCGGGCTGGTGGCCTTCAATTCCATCTTCCAGGTGCTCTTTTTTTCTTTCTATGCCTATATCTTTATCACGGTTGTTCCCCAATGGCTGGGGTTGAAGGGCGCGGTCGTGGATATCTCCATCGGCCAGATCGCAGAAAGCGTCTTTATCTATCTCGGCATCCCCTTTATTGCAGGCATCCTGTCACGCATCATCGGTCTGAACACCAAGGGTCGCACCTGGTACGAAGAGAAGTTCATCCCCAAGATCAGCCCCATCCCCCTGATGGCCCTCCTCTTTACCATCCTCGTCATGTTCTCTCTGAAAGGGGAGTATATCGTTCAACTGCCGCTTGATGTCATCAGGATTGCCATACCCCTTTGTATCTATTTTGTGATCATGTTCTTTGTCTCCTTTTACCTCTCCATGAAGGCGGGGGCCACCTATGAGCAGTCCACCACCTTGAGTTTCACGGCAGCGTCTAATAATTTTGAACTGGCCATTGCCGTGGCCGTCGCCGTCTTCGGAATCGATTCGGGACAGGCCTTTGCAGCGGTTATCGGGCCTCTGGTGGAGGTACCCGTGCTCATCAGCCTGGTTAATGTGGCCCTCTGGCTCAAAAGGCGATATTTCCCCTTTGCCGTAGAAACACCCACCGGGGTCTGTCACGTGACCTGTCAGACCTAAGAGACTTTTCATGAAGGGAGATATGATCATGTTACTCGAATCGTACACCAAGAAGATATTCAGACCGGAATGCAATCCCAGCTTTCAGTCTCTTCACTGTATTGCCGCGCTGGACCAGGATATCACCGATGCGCTCCCCTATCTCAATGCCGTGCTCGGGGGTTTTGAGTACTTCAAGGACCCTCCTGCGGTAACCTTCAGAATCCAAGGGAAGATCATCGCCGTTCACCCGCGCGAGATCGCGGTAAACGCGCTCCGGGACGAGGAAGAGGCGGGCAAGATCCTGGAGTGGCTCAGGCGGGAGATCAACGATGCGTGGGAAAACAGGGACAAGATCACACCGAGGTATGAAGGCACGCCCAGGCCCGGAATCCTGGAGATCCTCAAGCTCTTACCCAAGACAAACTGCCGCGAATGCGGACAGCCGACCTGTATGGTCTTTGCAACCCTTGTGGCACAGGATGCGAAAGGCCCTGAGGATTGCCAGCCAATGGACGATCAAGAGAGGAAAAGGCTCGATCAATACATGAGCCAGTTTCACTTTAACCCATGACATGTTGAACAGATAAGGAGCGAAGGACGTGGCGATGAAAAAACAGATATTTATGACAATCTTTTTTACCTCCCTGATTTGCCTTAGTGCCTATTCTGCCTGTGCACAGGCGGCCACGGGGCCAAAAATGGTTTTAAAGGAGCGGGAATTCGATTGTGGTGAGGTCAAAGAGGGAGAGACAATAGAACATACCTTTTCGGTCTTGAACCAGGGTGATGCGCCCCTCGAAATCGTCAGGGTAAAACCGGGCTGAGGCTGCTCTGTGGCATCTTTTGACCACACAATCCTCCCCGGCGGGGAGGGAAAGATCACACTCAAGGTTAATACAAAAGGCTA
>DREN01000351.1 GCA_011051075.1 Deltaproteobacteria bacterium
CCTGATAAAGCCGATGAATCTCTCTCCCCTGCCGCTGATTCTCTCGATAAAGACTATTTTAAGCAGATCTCTCTCAGGGTCGGCCACATATCGGTGGTCCACCACCTTTGGGACGGCCCTTTCCTCCCTGGCCACCAGGCCGCCGGGCTGGATCTCCATTATGCGGATCTGACCGGCTCCCTCCCCGATTTCCGCTGAAACTGCCAGATCTACGGGGGAGACCGGGTTTACCCTGACGGTCTTCAGGAGGTGAGGGGGATAAGGCCGTTTCTCCATCTCTACGGTCGTGCGTCCATGTTCGGCTATGATCCGGCCGTTCGAGATAACCAGCTCAGGTCTTACGGTCCCGGGTTCCGGGAGGATCAGGATATCGGCCAGGCGGCCCGGAGCGATTCCACCCATGAGGTGATCGAGGCCGAAGTGTTCAGCGGGGTTCAGCGTGACCATCTGGACCGCCTCAACTGGGCTGAACCCCATGTCCATGGCCTTTTGAACCACATCGATGAGATAACCCCGTGTCATCAGGTCTCCGGGGTTGGTGCCGTCTGTCACCAGAATGATCCTCCTGAGGTCAATCTGATCCTTCAAGGGAAGGATTATCTCCAGGTCGCGGCGGATATCTCCCTCCCGTATCATGGCGTAAAGTCCCATCTCCAGACGGGAGATCACATCGTCGGTGGTGATGGCCTCGTGACAGGACTGGACGCCGGTTGCGCTGTAGGCGGCAAGCTTTCGGTCAAAGGCGCCTGCCGCGTGTCCCTGCACTGATTTGCCCGCCCCCAGTGTCTCCTGAATCAGGTTCGGGACACGATCTTCCCGGGTCTGGATCACGCCCTGCCAGAAGGGTTCACCGAGCCCCATGACCCAGGGATCGTTGAGGAGCTCCCTTGTTTCCTCAGGGGAGATACAGAGCGGCTCCATCGCAGGACTCAGACAAACCATGGGCGGAATAAGCCCGAATATCTTTATGGGCCTGTCTCTGACCTGATCCATAAAGGCCCTGAAACCCCGGGCCCCCGCCACAAAGCCGTAGGCCTCTGTCTCGGTAAAGATGGTTGTGACACCGCAGGGAACCACGTAAGAGAGGAAGTCGGCAATATCCCAGTAAACCGCCACATGGGTGTGGGCGTCCATATATCCCGGGCATAGGACCCGTCCGCGGGCCTGAATAACTTCCGTGTTTTTGCCAATGGTGTGCCCTGCGTCAGGCCCCACATAGGCGATCCACTGACCGCTGATGGCTATGGAGCGCCGGGACAGGAGCCTGCCCGTATAGACGTCGAGCAGCAGGCCGTCCTTTATGACGATATCCGCGGGGCGGTTGCCCAGAGCTGTTTCCACAAGTTTTCGGGTATCTCTTCTGAAAAGCATTTCTGTCCTCTCTTTCCTCCTGGCTAAAGGGTTCTCTCAATGGTGATGCCTGCAAGATATCACCGTAAAAGCACACAGATCTGGATGAACGGGACCCTTCCCGGCCGGGTCTGTATCTCCCTCTGTATCTCCGCAGTCCGGCCACGGCCCTGTCACCGCTCTGATATAGGGCGTAGAGCATTAAATAGCATATGCGGCACAAACCTCAAAGCTGAAAAGACCTGTCACGCTTACAAGATCTGCCCCTTGCCTTTTTCATCCCTCAGAGTCCTCACAAAAAGATGATGAGCAGCAGGGTGATCCCATTCAAGGAGAGGAGAACCATTCAGGCAACGCAGGGTCCTGCGGCAGGTCTTCACGATCTGTTTCATCCTGAATCAACAGCCGTGGCGGGGGAACCGGGGGCATGAAGGTGGGCAGGCGTGAGCTGACCTCCGGCACAGTCATTCTTGACAGGGGACCACGGCGGTGATATGTTCCCAGGCTCTTCAGGGGTCATCCGTCAGGATACAGGCTGATGAGGTTCAACCTGAAACGGACGACCGGTCCGGGCCTCAATTAGTTTCAGTCATGAGCACGCACCGGCATGGATAATAACCTTAGGAGGATTAGATGAACTTTCAGGAATTGATCATGGCCCTTGAGAAATACTGGGTCGATTACGGCTGTCTGATCCAGCAGCCCTACGATCTGGAGGTGGGAGCGGGGACCTTTAATCCTGCCACACTGCTCAGGGTCCTGGGGCCGGAACCCTGGTCTGTGGCCTATGTGGAGCCCTCAAGGCGCCCCACCGACGGGAGATACGGTGAGAATCCCAACCGTCTTGGTCATTATTACCAGTACCAGGTGATTATCAAGCCGTCTCCCATTAACGTGCAGGACCTCTACCTGGAAAGCCTCAAATCCCTGGGGATCGATCCCCTGGACCATGATATCCGCTTTGTGGAGGATGACTGGGAGTCACCCACCCTGGGGGCCTCCGGACTCGGATGGGAGGTCTGGCTTGACGGCATGGAGATAACCCAGTTTACCTATTTTCAGCAGGCAGGAAGCATCAGGCTGGATCCGGTGTCAGTCGAGATAACCTACGGCCTTGAACGGATCGCCATGTACATGCAGGAAAAGGAGGACGTGTACGACCTCATGTGGAACGAGCACGTCACCTACGGGCATGTGCACAAAGTAGGGGAGCGTGAACTGTCAGTGTACAACTTTGAGCTGGCCGACGTTGAGATGCTCCAGAAGATGTTTGAGATGTATGAACAGGAGGGGAAGAGGGTAGGCGGGGAAGGACTTGTCCTGCCGGCCTACGACTACTGCCTCAAGTGCTCCCATACCTTTAACCTTCTTGATGCCAGGGGGGCCATCAGCGTAACCGAGAGGACCCGTTACATAGATCGTATCAGGCACCTGGCCCGTCTGGCCGCTAAGAACTATCTGGCCCAGAGGGAGGAGATGGGATATCCCTTGAGATTCAAGATTGAAGATTGATGATTGTCGATTGAAAAACCCGCAACGCGCAACCCGTAACTCACCAACGACTAACAACGGGAGACGAGTGACGAAAATGGCATCTGAACTGCTTTTGGAGATAGGAACTGAAGAGATCCCGGCCGGTTATCTGGAGCATGGATTGAGAGGGTTGAAGGACCTGGCCCAGACCTGCCTGAGGGAAAACAGGATAGGTCTCGCAGGGGAGCTTGTTACACTTGGAAGCCCGAGGCGTCTGGTCCTGGTGGGAAAGGGGGTTTCCACCATGCAGGAAGATCTGGTAAAAG
>DREN01000293.1 GCA_011051075.1 Deltaproteobacteria bacterium
GATAAAGGCAAAGAGGGAAATCATGTTGATGGATACGTCAAACCGGGGGAGCATCCACAGGCCTGAGAGGAAGGAAATCGGAATACCCAAGGTCACCCAGAAGGCTAAACGGATATCGAGAAATATCCCTAACAGGATACTCACCAATATCAAGCCGAATGCCATGTTCCTCAGCAAAAGCTCGATACGGCTCTTGAGGATGGTGGACATATCCTGATAGATCCCGATCTGGATCCCCGCGGGCAGGGAAGGCCTGATCTGTTCGGCGTAGTCCTTGACCTTTCTTGCCACTGCCAGGGCGCTCTGGTCGGCCACCCGGTAGACCTGGATGACTGCGGCTGGCTTGCCCTGAAACCTGGCAAAGAGGTCCACATCCTCGAATCCGTCGTTCAGGTCTGCGATCTGTCCCAGGGTCACCTTGCTGCCGTCCGGCCGGGTGATGACCGGGATATCCCGGTACTCCGCCGCGTAGTAACGCCTCCCCTTGGTCCGGATGAGGATCTCACCGGATCCGGTTCTGATACGGCCCGCAGGCAGGTCAAGGCTCCCCATCTTTACGGCCTCGGCAACCCTGCCCAGGGTAAGGCCGTACCTCCTGAGGGTTTCTTCGGATATCTCAATATGGATCTCCCCCTCCCTGACCCCGAAGAGGTCTGCCTGGGTGATCCCCGGCAGATTGGTGATCTCGTCCTTGATGTCCTCAGCCAGGTTCTTGATGGTGGACTCGGGGGCGTCCCCGTACACCGCAAGGCTGATGACCTGACTACGCCGGGTCATCTCCCGCACGATGGGCTTTTCCGCCTCCTTTGGAAAGGTGGTGATGCTGTCCACCTCTGCCTTGACCTCATCGAGGAGCTTTTTCAGGTCCCACCCCTCCATGACCTCTATGACCACGGTTCCCGAGCCCTCCCTGGCCGTGGAGTCGATCTGCTTGATCCCGGCCAGCCCTGCCACCCTTTCCTCGATCCGCTCTACTATGGCCTCCTCCACCTCGGAGGGGGAAGCACCCGTGTACTTTGTGGTCACGGTAATCCGGTCCAGGGAGAATTCAGGGAATACCTCGATCTTCATGGTCAGGCCCGTGACAGCGCCTGCCAGGATAAGAAACATCATGAGCAGGTTGGCTGCCACATGATTTTCAGCAAACCAGGAAACTACTCCCTTCATGACCTGTTTTTCTCCTTCAGTGGAACGGGCCTGACCTTCATACCGTCCGTGACCGTCTTCATGGAGGAGACCACCACCTGGTCCCCGTCCTTAAGACCTGCGCTGACCTGGACCTCTTCGCCATGGATCCGGGCCACCTTGACCCGGCGGTAGCGAAGAACCCCTTCCCGGTCCACAACCCACACAACGTTCCCCTCATGTAAGGCCGTGCGAGGCACTATGGCCATGTGAGGTATCTGACGGCCCTCTATGTGGACGGTGACGAAGAGACCCATGGCAAGGGGGGGTTTTGTGGCGTAAGGCCTCTCGACCCGTACCACCACACGGACCATCCGGGTCTGTTCGTCCAGTCTCCCCTGGGCCCTGACCACCCGGCCCTTCCATGAAAGCTCTCTCCCCGCCACGCGGGCCCGGATAGTGGCAGGGGCACCCGGCCCCTTGCCCGGAGTGAAGCCGGGGACATGAAACCATTTGAGGGTCTCGTCCTCCAGTGGGACCGCAATCTCTGCCGAGTCCGTGGAGAAGATGGTGGCCAACTTCACTCCCGCCCTCACATACTGTCCAAGGTCCACGTTCTCCCATTCCACCCTGCCGTCGAAGGGGGCCTTGAGTCTGGTCCTTTCAAGGTTCAACAGGGCCTTCTTGAGATCGGCCCTGTCAGCGGCAAGCCTTGCCCTGACCGCGTCCAGCTGTGGCTGTTTCAGCACCAGGGCCGGGGGCTCATTTCCCTTTGCGGCATCGTCCATGTAGAGCTGAAACCACTCCTCCCTTGCGGCCGCTGTCTCCTCCTCTGCCAGACGGAGGAGGCTTTCCGAATTTTTTACCTTGGAGCGGGCAAGTGTGACTGCCAGGCGGTAATCCTCGGGCTCGATCTTAAGCAGGGTAGTCCCCTTTTTGAACTCTCCGCCATTTATGAGGGAGGGGGCAATGTAAACAACCTCTCCACTAACCTGCGGTTCCAGGTCGATTTCCTGGAGGGGCTCGACAGTCCCCTCCCCCTTTACGATAACGGACAGGGGGGCGGTCCTGACCTCAAGGGTCCTGACCACGGGGAGGGAGGTCACCTGCCTCCGTTTTTTGAGCTGGGGTTTGCTTTCGGTGAGTTTGATCATGCCCAATGCGCCCAGGGCGATAAGGGCAAGGGTAAGAACCGTCTGAAAAATCCTCTTTTTTGTCTTGCTCATGATTCGACTCTCAGGATCAGGTCTTCTGTTTTTCTGGTTATGGGTCTTGGACCGCTAAGTCAAGACTGACACCCGCTCCCCTCCCTTTTGATCAGGGCTACAGATCAGTGTTTCACTGTGGGCCAGGTCAAGGAGACGGTCTAACGGAGGGAGAGGCGCTGTGCGGCTGAAGCCGCACCTACATCCAATTCTTCAACCCCCCAATCCCGGCTTGTCCGGATCAGGCCCTGTCTTCCGGTTTACCATATGGTGAAGGAATCGAATCCTTCGGTACCCTTCCCCTTAACCGGCGGGGGCTGGGCCCATCCACCTCCAAGGGCCCTGTGGAGAGTAACGCGGTTACTGAGTATGGCAAAATCTACCAGGACCAGATCGTCCTCAGCCTTGAACCTTGTCTGCTGGGCGTTGAGCACGGTGAGGTAGTCCACCAGACCACGCACGTATCGGGCTTCTGCCACCCGCTGTGTTGCTCGGGCCTCCAGGAGGAAACGCATGACCTCCTTTCGCCTCTCCATCTGTTTTTTCCTGGTCAAAAGGGCCTTTTCCACCTCTGAAAAGGCGCCAAGAACCACCTTGGTATATTCCGCCAACCCCTGGGCGTACCGTGCCTCCGCGGCCCGTTGACCGGCCTTGAGCCTGCCCGCGTCAAAGAGGGGCTGAAAAAGGCCCGCTCCAACGCTCCAGGCCACGTCCGGCGAAAAAAGGCTGCCAAGAGCACTGGAAGAATAGCCGAAACTTCCGGTCAGGCTTATGCTTGGAAAGCGGCTTGCCTTGCTTACCCCCACC
>DREN01000284.1 GCA_011051075.1 Deltaproteobacteria bacterium
CCATAGTAGATATGGATCAGGCCCAGCCCTATGTTCTTGATTAGTCCGGTTCTTTCCTTTGTGTAGTAGATAAGCTCACCTCAGCAATTCAGACTGGGAAAAACTCTTATCTGATAACGGCTTCCTATGTCAACAGTTTTCACACAGAACCCGGCAGTTCAATAAAGGATATAATATAAATATTATAATATATGCTTGACACGCTTCCCCGTTCGTGTAAAGTACCTCCAGGTATAGCCTTTAAGATAATGTTTTTGGGGTACACGCATCCATTGCCATAAAGAGAAAACCGAGGTTGGTTGAGATCAGATCCTGGTCCCGCCACAGGCGGGACCAGGATTCATCAGATAACACCTCCGCGGACGATTTAGAACCGTGGAATAGCTCCTCCAAAATGTTTTCCTAAGATAGTATAGCCTGGATTTTCAGCCGAACAAAGATGGATTTTTACCATGTTTAAAGCCGTCAACAAATCAGAAAAGGTATCGGACAACATTATCTCCCAGATCCGCGATTCCATCCTTTCGGGTCTGCTCAAGCCCGGTGACCGGCTGGCCTCTGAAAAGGAACTGATGACCCAGTTCCAGGTAAGCAAGGCCACCATGCGGGAGGCCCTGAGGGTCCTTGAGGTAATGGGCCTGGTGGAGATCCGAAAAGGGACAGCGGGGGGGGCCTTTGTGGCTGAGGTGGACATGAAGACCACCATCAACAGCATCATAAACTTCATCCACTTCAAACCGATCTCGGTCAGGGATATCACCATGCTCCGTTATCTTATCGAGCCGGGTGTAGCCCGTATGGCAGCCTTAAAAAGGAGTGAAAGGGATATATCTAATCTGAGGGGGATAATCGGGAAGGGCGTTGTCGAAGGTGAGGCCGAGGTAATCAGGGAAATCGGATTCCATCGTTATCTGGCCAGGATGACAGGTAACACGATCCTCATTCTCCTTATCGATTTTGTTGACAACCTTCTGAGCACCATTAAGACCACTCTGGACCTGGACCCGGGCTTTTACCACAACGTCCGCGCCTCCCACGAGGCTATCCTTGAATGTCTCATCAGGAAAGACTCTGCCGGGGCGGGCAGGGCAATGACCGATGATCTCCTGCAGGTGGGGAGGGATATGGCCGCCAAGATGGGTACGGAGCCTTTTGACCCTTCGGAAATTTAAGGGCCGTACCAGGATAGTAATCATAAACCTTAAAAAGGAGGATTTGACCATGGCTTTATTGGACGAACCGATCAAGGGCGTACCCGTGGCCCAAAATTACATTGACGGGGAGTGGGTTGAGTCGAAGGGCGAGATAATCGATGTGGTGAACCCGGCCACCTGTGAGACTATCGGTAAGGTGGGCATCTCCACCAGAGAGGAGATAGACAGCGCTGTTCAAGCTGCCAAAGAGGCCTTTCACGACTGGCGCAGGACTCCGGCAGTAACCCGGTGCCGGTATCTTTTCAGGCTCCGCGAGCTCCTGGAGGAGAACTTCGAGGAGGTGAGCAGGGTCCAGACCCAGGAACATGGGAAGTGCATCGATGAATCAAGGGGGGAGACCAGGCGCGGCATTGAAAACGTGGAGGTGGCCTGCGGTATCCCGAGCCTGATGATGGGTGACTCCCTTGAGGATATTGCATCGGGTATTGACGAGTACCTCATAAGGCAGCCTCTGGGAGCTTTCGGCATCATAGGGCCCTTCAACTTTCCCTTTATGATACCCCTTTGGTCAGCCCCTTACGCGGTGGCAACCGGTAACACGGTGATCGTAAAGCCATCGAGCGAGGTCCCCTTCAGCCAAACCAAGATCACGGAGCTGGTGGAGGAAGCGGGTTTTCCACCAGGGGTGTGGAACATGGTGCACGGCGGAAGGACCGTGGTTAGCGGTATGCTGGAACACCCGGAGATCGAGGGAATAACCTTTGTGGGATCCACACCGGTGATGGAAAAGGTGATATACCCGGAGTGCGGCAAGACGGGCAAGAGATGCATCGCCCAGGGAGGCGCGGCAAATATACTGGTGATAATGCCCGACTGTAACGTGGACGCAACCATACCAGGCCTCATGACATCCTTTTTCGGAAACGCGGGCCAGAGGTGCCTTGCGGGTCAGACCCTCATTATCGTGGGAGATGATGATTCCTTTTACAACGATTTTGTGGAAAAGGTTACCGAGAGGGCAAAGGGCATAAGAATAGGATACGGCCTTGACGAATCCATCCAGATGGGGCCTGTCCGCGACCCGAAGAAAAAGGAGAGCATACTGAACTACATCGAAATAGGCCTCAAAGAGGGGGCCACACTCAGGCTGGATGGCAGAAAAGCCGGAGAGATTGTGGGGGATTATCCTGATACCTGCTTTCTCGGGCCCACGATCATGGAAAACGTATCCCGGGAGATGAGGATCGTCCGCGAGGAGATCTTCGGCCCCACCATGGGAATACTTCGGACAAAAACCCTGGAGGAGGCCATCGAGATATGCAACGAGAGCCCCTACCACAACGGCCATGCCATATTCACCACGAACGGCAAGCACGCACGCCAGTTCCAATACGATGTTATCAGTGGGAACGTGGGTATAAATATCGGTATCGTGGCGCCCATGGCCTTCTTCCCGTTCAGCGGAATGGCAGGTTCGTTCCTGGGCATACTCCATACCCAGGGAAAGGAAGCGATCCGCTTCTTTACCGAAAGCAAGGTTTGCATCCACCGTTGGATATAAGGGGGAATAACTATGAATCTACGAACTGCTTCTGAAACGTTGAGCTTCATCAGGGAGCTTGAGGAAAAGGCCGCAGGATTTTATGAAAACCTGGCCGAAACATACCCTGAAAACAGAGAAGGCTTCCTTTCCTTTGCCAAGGAAAACAGGAAGTACAACAAGCAGATCCAGATGGCCTACCAGTCTGTGATAACAGACGCCATCGAAGGGTGCTACGCCTTTGACCTGGAATCAGAGGATTATACCTTTGATACTGACCTGCCCCAGGGGGCAGGCCTCGCCGATGCGGCGAGTAAGGCGCTGACCGTTGAGGAGAAGATCATGGACTGCTACACCATCGGTACGGAGCAATCCGGCTCTCTTCTGGCGGATGTGCCAAGGAATTTCAAGATTGTCCTTAAAAAGAGGG
>DREN01000356.1 GCA_011051075.1 Deltaproteobacteria bacterium
AAAAAAGATATTGAATAATAACAGGCACTTAGCGTATTGCAACGCAAAAGGAGAAATTGGCTGCAATTTCAAAAAGAGCTTCAGGCCAAAATTAGAATTGCTGCTGTGAAAGCGGAGACATTTTTCAAGGTAATGTCGCGTGAAATCCCGGACGACCCTGCGCCTCACCTCCTGAAAGGTCAAACCGGGCTCAAAGGGACTCTCCCATGACATCTGCTCAAGGGCCTTGGGTGGGAGGATGTCCTCCATCTTCAGCCTCCCGTCTTCGGCCAGCACAACGGCCCTATGCATGGCGTTTTCCAGCTCACGCACATTCCCGGGCCAGTCATAGCGGCTGAGAGTATCAAGGATCTCCTGGGAAATCCGTGGGACAGAGGAGAGTTCAAGCCTGGCGGCGTGCTGTTTAAGGAAATGCTTTGCCAGGAGCGCGATATCTTCCCTTCTTTCCCGCAGGGGCGGGATGGTGAGGCTGACAACATTCAGGCGGTAAAAGAGGTCTTCCCGGAAGGCCTTTTCCGCCACCTCCTCCACCAGGTTCCGGTTGGTCGCAGCGATTATCCGCGTATCCACCCTGATCTGGTTCGTGTCCCCCACCTTGACCACCACCTGTTCCTGGACCGCCCTGAGCAGTTTGCCCTGGAGATCCCGCGGGAGTTCGCCGATTTCATCCAGGAAAAGGGTCCCTCCATGGGCGCTTTCAAAGTATCCCTTTCGCGTGGTATAGGCCCCTGTAAAGGCCCCCTTTACATAGCCGAAGAGTTCACTTTCAAGGAGCGTGCCGGAGAGGGCCGCGCAGTCGGCCACCACAAACGGTCCTCCCTGTCTATCTGTTCCTTCTCCTTTTCACGGGTCAGATCCCTGGCAACGCCCACCATGGCAATGGGCCGGTCCTGTTCATCGCGCAGTGGCACACAGCGCACGTGGGCGGAAAAGGTCCTCCCATGCTTTGTCCTCAGAGTGATTTCGCCGTTAAAGGTCTCGTTGCGCTTAATATGCCCCAGCACATCGGGGTCCCTGGCACCCAGGATGACGATATGGCGGTTGAGTACCTCGCGGGCCTGATAACCGAACATCTCCTCTGAATACTTGTTGAAAAAAACCAGATAGCCGTCCAGATTGGTGATGACAATGGACTCTATGATGTTTTCAAGGACGTTTTCAATGAAATCCCTGGTAGTCTTCTTCATGCCCAGGATCAACCGGTCCCAGTTGATGGTCTCGGGAGCAAGGTCATCGGGTTTTCTTTTCATCTTCACAGGCACCGTTTTTCACAGGCAAAAGACATTTTTCGGGGGATCTAAGTCCGGGGCCCCTTTCCCAGGACCTGAACAGACTTCATTTTCAAAAGGGTACAGGACAGATGCCCTCAGGTCAAGGTCGAGGGACAGGGCCGCACGGGATGACAATCATGAAGGGCAGGGCTCCGTCATAGTTGCTGATAACAGATTGAAATCATGTTGGTATGGACGGCCTTTAAAATTTTAGCGCAAAGAACAAAAGGAAAAGCTTAGCGGCTTCGCGTCTTTGCGTGAGATTACCTTCTCTTCAACTTGTGTGATATCAGCACATTCGCCTCGACTTTGACGTTTCCCTGCCATGAAGGGTGCCGCGGTTGATTTTGGTCCTCCTTTATGCAAGAATCGGTCAATCGGGATTTTGTCCAACCCTCTGATGCAAAGACAAATGGATCTCAAACGGAAACTGGCCGCGATCTTGAGCGCTGACGTGAAGGGCTACAGCCGGCTCATGGGCGACGATGAGGAGGCCACGGTCAGGACCATAACCGCCTACCGGGAGGTAATGAACACCATCATCCGGGATCACAGGGGCCGTGTGGTGGACTCTCCCGGAGATAACCTCCTGGCGGAGTTTTCAAGCGCCGTTGATGCCGTCCGATGCGCCACAGAGATCCAGGACGCCCTGCAAACAAGAAACGCCGAACTTCCACTCCACCGCAGAATGGTCTTCCGCATAGGCATTAACATCGGGGATGTGATCATTGAGGAGGGGGCCATCTACGGCGACGGTGTAAATATCGCGGCCCGCCTGGAGGGCCTGGCCGATCCGGGGGGGATCTGCATCTCAGGCACGGCGTACGATCAGGTCAAGAGAAAACTCGACCTGGGCTACGAGTTCATGGGTGATCAGGCGGTAAAAAACATAGCCGAGCCGGTCAGGGCCTACAGGGTACTGTGGCGTGACCATAAAATCGCAAGAGGGGGCATAGAAAAAAGGGGCAAAGGGTCCCGGCCTGTCAGGGCAGGTCCGCGCAAAAGGCTCCTCAGGACCCTCGTCATCACCTGTTTTCTCATGACAGTCATCATGCCTTTTGTCAACCACCTGAGGATAAACCTGCTCACCAAGATATGGCAGTGCAGGCTTACCCTCCTGCCTAACTCCATGGATGTGACCCTTGTTACCATCGGAAAAGATGAAAACAGGAAGATGAACGTGAAAAATCATGAGAACCGCATCCCCTCGTTTGAGAAGGACCCCAAGCTGTGGCGAAGGTATCACTCCACGGTAATCAGGAATCTCTTCAACATGGGGGCCGGTGTCGTGGGGTTTGATTTCTGGTTCTCACCGGCCTATGACGATCAGACAAGAAAGGCCACAAAAAAATTTATCCAGGGCCTCAAATGGGCAAAGGCCAGGAACTTTCCCGTTGTGGTAGGGCAGTACCGTAACACCCAGGACAGGGGTATCTATGAGCAGGCGGACTGGGGCTATATCTCGGTCCACAGGGACCTGACCTGGATCAACGAGGTCACCTACCTCATGGCGTGGGACAGACTGGATCTCTCGGGGATCAGAGTGGAAAAGCCCAGTCTTTTCGTGCAGGCCCTGGCCAGGAAACTGAGACTGAAACCCTTCTTAGAGGGAAGTGGCGTACGCCTCATCGGCAAGACAATCCCAAGGCGTCTGTGGCTGGCCTTTGCGGAAACACCCTTTGTCAGGGTCCCCTATCATGAGGTGTATAACGGCTGGGCCGACAAGAGGCTGTTTTCAGACAAAATAGTCCTGATCGGCCTGAATATGAAGGATACCGATTTTTTCAAGGTCCCTTACAGCCCCACCGATTTCACCCCCCATGACCCAGCCGACTCCCC
>DREN01000158.1 GCA_011051075.1 Deltaproteobacteria bacterium
CCGCGGTGCCGCTGGAACAGAGGTGGCAGTACCCGGTGTCCAGACGTTCTGAAAGCTCCTTCTCAAAGGCCAGGGCCTTCCAGTGCCCCCTGCGCGCCTCATCAAAGCCGTACCTGAACAGGACACCCGTATCAAGCACCTCTTCCACTTCTCTTCTCTCGTCATCACCGAATATCTCAAAACCGGGCATGGTTGACCTCCCAATCCGAATGGCTCCCGTCAGGGAGAAAAGATCACGAACCTGTGATGGCGCCGACTATAGGAAAGGACCGGTTTTGAGTCAAGCCCAAACCGGTCAGATATACCGTCATCTGTCATGGAGAACTCCGGTGGCTGCATGCCCTTATCTTGGAACCCGGTTCGTAGATCTATAGCCTTCAAGATAATGTTCTTGGGGTTTTTAATGTGCGGTATCCGAAGAGATTTTTCCTGTCGAACTCCAAGAAATTGGAAATTGGAAACTTGATAACCCCCTGAATTGTCGTTTCTTTTTCAAATTTCGAGTTTCCAGTTTCAAGTATCGTAACACAACTGCCACCTTATTCATTTCCTGGGAGGATCATAACAACCCCAAAATATTTTTCTGTCGGCCTATACCTGTTATCTGCAGGCGGCAAGGCTTACCATAATCAATGCGCCGCCGGATCAGGGTTACACCACCCTCACTCCCTACCCTATATCCTTGTGGTAATCCTGGAGCGACCTGACGGCTCCGTGACCCTTACGGTTCCTCTCAATACCCCGCGCGGCGGCCAGGGCGGCCGCAAGGGTCGTGATATAGGGCACTTTGTACTTTATGGCCGACTTCCGGATGTAGGAATCGTCATGCTTTCCGAGTCTGCCGCTGGGTGTGTTGATGACGAGCTGGATTTCGTAATTTTTGATCCCGTCCACGATATTGGGCCTGCCCTCGTGCATCTTCAGGATAAGCTCTGACTCAATACCATGTCCAGACAGAAACTTCCGGGTCCCCTTAGTCGCTTTGATCCTGAATCCCAGTTTATCAAACTCCCTGGCCACCTGGATGACCGCGTTCCTGTCCTCTTCGGACACCGTAATCAGGACCGTTCCCTCTGCCGGAAGGGTCTGCTGTGCACCCTCCTGGGCCTTGTAAAACGCTAAGCCGAAAGAGTCGGCCATGCCCAAGACCTCACCTGTCGACCGCATTTCAGGGCCTAAGATCGGGTCCACCTCCGGGAACATATTGAAGGGAAAGACCGATTCCTTAACCCCGAAGTGGGGGATCGGTCTTGGTTTTATGTCAAGGTCGGACAGTTTCTTTCCCAACATGAGCTGGGTGGCGATACGTGCCATGGAGATGTTGCATACCTTTGATACAAGCGGCACAGTCCGTGATGCCCTTGGGTTGGCCTCAAGGATGTACACCGTATCGTCCGCAATGGCGTACTGGATGTTCATCAACCCTACCACTTTCAACTCAATGGCAATTCTCCTGGTGTAGTCGTATATGGTGTCCAGGTGCTTGGCCGGTATGCTGATGGGGGGTATCACGCAGGCCGAGTCCCCGGAATGGACACCGGCCAATTCGATATGTTCCATGACAGCGGGCACAAAGGCGTCCGTACCGTCGGAAATGGCGTCCGCTTCCGCCTCAATGGCGTTTTCCAAAAACTTGTCAATGAGGATCGGTCGTTCCTGAGACACATCCACCGCAGCAGCCACATAATGCCGGAGCATCTCCTCATCATGGATCACCTCCATTGCCCGCCCACCCAATACGTAGGAGGGCCTGACCATAAGGGGATAACCGACCCTTTCAGCCACCTCGAGCGCATCGTCCAGGGTGCTCGCCATGCCCGATTCAGGCTGGGGAATGCCCAATTTGCTCATCTTTTTGCGGAACCGGTCCCTATCCTCAGCCAGGTCAATGGTGTCCGGCGAAGTCCCGATGATGTTAACCCCGGCCTGGGCCAGCTCATTGGCAATATTCAAGGGTGTCTGGCCCCCGAATTGCACAATGACCCCTTCCGGTTTCTCTTTCTCATAAATGCTCAGGACGTCCTCGACAGTTAACGGTTCAAAGTAGAGCTTGTCTGATGTGTCATAATCGGTGGAAACAGTCTCGGGATTGCAGTTGATCATGATGGACTCAAGACCCTCATCCCGTATGGCAAAGGCCGCATGAACGCAGCAGTAGTCAAATTCAATACCCTGGCCGATCCTGTTGGGCCCGCCGCCCAATACCATGATCTTGCGTCTATCGCTGGAGCCCACCTTGTCAGGGGCATTGTAGGTGGAGAAGTAATACGCCGCATCTTCCTCTCCGCTCACAGGCACAGGCTCCCAACCTTCCACAACACTCAGGGCCTTCCGCTTCTCCCTCACATCCTTTTCAGGGATATGGAGAAGCTCTGAAAGATACCGGTCCGAAAACCCGTCTTTTTTTGCCTGGACAAGCAGCTCGTCCGGAAGCTCCTTTCCCCTGTATGCGAGTATTTTCTCCTCCAAGTCCACCAGTTCCTTCATCTGCTCTATGAACCACGGCTTGATATATGTTTTTTCATGGAGGGTTTCGATGCTGGCCCCTTTTCTGAGGGCCTCATACATAATAAACTGTCGCTCGCTTGAAGGCTCGGCCAGGAGGTCCATCAGATCTTCAAGGGGTTTTTCATTGAAGTCCTTGGCAAAGCCTAAGCCATACCGGCCTGTCTCCAAGGACCGGATCGCCTTCTGGAATGCCTCCTTGTAGTTCTTGCCAATACTCATGGCCTCGCCCACCGCCCTCATCTGTGTGCCCAGTCTGTCCTCGGCCCCTTCAAACTTCTCAAAGGCCCAGCGGGCAAACTTGACCACCACGTAATCCCCGGACGGCGTGTACTTGTCCAGGGTCCCTTCCCTCCAGTAGGGGATTTCATCCAGGGTCATGCCTCCAGCAAGCATCGCCGAAATGAGCGCAATGGGAAAACCGGTGGCCTTGGAGGCCAGGGCCGATGATCTCGATGTCCTTGGATTGATTTCGATGACAACCACACGCCCGGTTTCAGGATCATGGGCAAACTGGACGTTGGTGCCGCCGATGACCTTTATGGCCTCTACAATGTCATAGGAGTACTTCTGGAGCCGTTCTTGAAGCTCCGGATCGATAG
>DREN01000057.1 GCA_011051075.1 Deltaproteobacteria bacterium
GCCAAGGAAGATTAAAAAGGATCTTTGCGTTCCTGGAGGTTTGCAGTGCCACTTCTTCCAATGAAATATTCCTCAGCCTTGCGATTTCCCTGGCAGTGTAGGTGACGTTGAACGGCTCGTTCCGTTTTCCCCTTCTGGGCACGGGCGCCAGGAAGGGGGAGTCGGTTTCCACCAGCATGCGCTCAAGGGGGATGGAAGCTGCCACCTCTTTGACCCTGAGGGCCTTTTTGTAGGTGACGGTCCCGGGGATGGAGATGAAATATCCCAGACCGATAAGGGCCTCGGCAAGGTCCCTGTCCCCGGAAAAGCAGTGGACAACCCCCCTTGCCTCACCCCTTCCCATACTCTTCAGGGCCGAGTAGACCTGGTCATGGGCCTCACGGTCGTGTATGATTACCGGGAGACCAAGATCCTGGGCCATGGTGAGCTGTTGCCTGAAGAGCCTCAACTGGGCCTCTGGCGCAGAGTAGTTCCTGAAAAAATCAAGACCTATCTCTCCCCAGGCCACAACCTCGGGGGCCGATGCCTTCTCTGCAAGGATATCCAGGTCTGGCCGGTCGAAGTCATCGGCGCTGTGGGGGTGGATACCTACCGTGGCGGAGATATACCCATACTCACGGGCCAGATCGAGGGCGGCCTCTGAGCTTTCAGGGTCTATCCCTATGCTGATAATATGGTCAATGCCCCCCTGAACGGCCCGCTCAAGGACTTCCCCGCGGTCCTTGTCAAAATCGTCCATATCCAGGTGGGCGTGGCTGTCGATGAGCATGGGACCTCCATAAAACGGTGTTTCGTGAGCCGGTTGACTTAACCGATCTGTTTTTTCAATAAACCGGGACCAAAAGCCTTTTACCACGCCTTGGTCCGGCCTCGGCGGGACTCCGGCACGGCGGGTTGCCCGGAGAGGACTCGGCGTCTGATCTTATAGTCGATTCCCGAACCTTTCGCAAATAAATATCTTGCCGATCTCGGGGATTTTTTTGTATGAGAGGATCGGGGCATAAATGATCCCGGAATCGACAGTGGCAGGGCATTTTGACACGGGGGTTTACGCTGAGATGAGCCGACAGCAGCAGAGATTAGAGGACCAGCTCAGATATCAGGTCAATCTGAACAGAATCACCAACAGGATACACTCTGCCGGGGATACCAACGAGATTCTCATTGGGCTTCATCGGGATCTGTTGGACTTCTTTGATGCTGACCGGCTTACCATCTACCTGGTGGATACCAACAGGGGAGAGATCTACTCTAAAATAAAGACCGGGGATGAGGTCAGCGAGATCAGGGTCCCCATAAACGTCGAAAGCCTGGCAGGGTACTGCGCCCTGTCGGGCAGGACCTTGAACATACGGGATGTCTATGACAATGATGAACTAAAGGCAATCGATCACAGGTTGACATTTGACAGGACCTGGGATCAGCGGACAGGGTACAGGACTCGGCAGGTCCTTGTGGCGCCCATCACCTACAACAGGTACCTCCTGGGCATTGTACAGCTTATGAACAGGAGGGGAGGGCAGCCCTTTTCAGAGACGGACCAATCATCGGTAGAGGACATTGCAAGGGTCCTGGGCATCGCCTTTTACAAGAACCAGAAGGCCTTCCAGAGATCCAGGCCCACAAAATTCGACTTTCTCATCAGCAGCAGCATACTTACCGAGGCTGATCTAAGCGAGGCCGTTTCCCTTGCAAGGAAGGCCGGAAAGAGTGTTGAGTCGGTGCTCATGTCGGATTTTCACGTGTCAAAGGAGAGCATCGGAAGGTCCCTGTCAAATCACTTCAGAACGCGATTCGTCTCCTACGACCCGAGGATGCCCATCCCGGCGGAACTGCTGAAGAACCTGAACGCACGGTTTTTAAGGAATAATCTCTTTGTCCCCGTGGGCAGGTCAGAGGGGAAGGTGATGGTGGCCATGGAGAACCCGGACGACCTTTCGGTGAGGGACGCCATCGGCAGGGTAATTGAGGGGATGGAGGTGGAGTACTGTGTTTCCCTCAGGGAAGAGATCCTCGAGATGATAGATATGTTTTTCCGGGTCAGGGGTGAGGACGGCCTCATGGACTCGGGAAGTATCGAGGAGATCCTTGGACAGTTAAGAGCGCCTGAGGAGGAAGATGATGAGACCGAGGGCATGGGGGAAGATGACAGCGCCATTGTCCAGCTTGTGAACAAGACCATTATGGACGCCTACAACAGAAAGGCCTCCGACATACATATCGAACCCCGTCAGGCCAGGGCAGACACCATCATCAGGTTCAGGATAGACGGGGAATGTCAGGTCTATCAAACCATTCCCTATACCTACAAAAAGGCAATCGTCTCGCGCATAAAGATCATGTCAGACCTGGACATATCTGAACGGCGCAGGCCCCAGGACGGGAAGATCAAGTTCAGGAAGTTCGCCCCCCTCGACCTTGAACTCCGTGTGGCAACCATCCCCACAGCCGGAGAGAACGAGGATGTGGTTATGCGCCTGTTGGCCTCGGGCGATCCCATCCCCCTTGAAAAGATGGAGATGAGCCCTGAGACCTATCAGACCCTTGTGTCCATGATCACCCGGCCTCACGGGATCTTTCTGGTGGTTGGGCCCACGGGAAGCGGCAAGACAACAACACTCCATGCGGCCCTGGCACATATAAACAGGCCGGAAACAAAGATATGGACGGCCGAAGACCCTGTTGAGATCACCCAGGAAGGACTCCGCCAGGTTCAGGTCCTGCCCAGGATCGGGTTTGACTTCGCCTCTGCCATGAGGGCCTTTCTGAGGGCGGACCCGGATGTAATAATGGTGGGTGAAATGCGTGATCAGGAGACCCTTTCAATGGGAATCGAGGCGTCTCTTACCGGTCATCTTGTCCTTACCACTCTCCACACCAACAGCGCCCCCGAGACCATTACCCGCCTCCTTGACATGGGTATGGATCCCTTCAACTTTGCCGACGCCCTTTTGGGTGTCCTGGCACAGCGCCTGGTCAGGACCCTCTGCGAGGAGTGCAAGAAACCCTATCACCCTGAAACAGCGGAGTTCGAGGCCCTTGTCAGGGCCTATGAGGGAGATTTTGATCAGCTTGGAATCAGAAACCGTAC
>DREN01000148.1 GCA_011051075.1 Deltaproteobacteria bacterium
GAGATGTACGGCAAAAAATTGGACTCCTTTTTCAGGATGCCGATGACCAGCTCTTCTGCCCGACGGTGCTGGAAGATGTGGCCTTCGGTCCCCTGAACCAGGGACGATCCAACAGGGAAGCAAAAGAGATCGCTGTCCAGACACTGAAGTCACTGGGGCTGAATGGTTTTGAGGACCGGGTGACCCATAAACTCTCCGGCGGGGAAAAACGGCTTGTCTCTCTCGCGACGGTCCTCGCCATGAAACCAAAGGTACTGCTCCTTGATGAGCCCACCACAGGACTCGATGCTGATACTACGCGGAGACTGATTTCCATCCTGAACTCCCTTGATCTTTCCTACATCCTGATCTCACATGATATGGATTTTATTATAAAGACCACCGCCAAGATCTGCGGCATGGTGAACGGAAAGCTCACCGTGGAAGAAGATGCGGTGCCCCATACGCACGTGCACGCACATGGCTATGGCCGACTTCCCCATGTACACACTGATTCCTCAAAAATATAGATCCCCAAAATAGATATGGGGAAAAAAGCTTTAACCTGATAGATGGAGAGACGACTGCAAAGCCAAGAGCAAAAAAAGAAACTTGCATACCACACATTGGGGCATTATTTTCCAGTAACTACTGAGCTTCACCATTCCAGGGTTCACGGTTCAAGGTTAATGGAATCGTAGGTAATTATATTGTCTGTTGAGCAGGAGAAGCGCTCAAGATCTGCCTCGATTGATTTCACAGGGGGAAAGGGCCAGCATGAAAAAGGTTATCAGAATGCGGGAAATGCAGGATAACCAAACGGGAATTATCCGGAAGGTCTCTGCAACGGGCGAAATGGGACGAAGGATCAGGGAAATGGGTCTTGTGCCTGACACTCCCATTCAGATCCAGGGAAGGGCCCCTCTGAAAGACCCGGTGGCCATAAAAATCAGGGATTACACACTGACGCTGCGAAATAACGAGGCCAGCTACATTATGGTCGAAGTTGATATTCCCGAAGGCCGAGAAGGCGACAAGGCCCAAAAAAAGCTTACCATTGCCCTTTCGGGAAACCCTAATTCGGGAAAGACCACCGTGTTTAATGCAATCACAGGTGCCAGGCAGCATATTGCCAATTATCCCGGCGTGACTGTCGAGAAAAAAGTCGGCCGTGTATTCCACAAAGGGTACGAAATCGAGATAGTGGACTTACCCGGCACCTATTCACTCACCGCGTACTCCCTGGAGGAGATCGTGGCGCGGGATTTTGTGGTGAACGAAAGGCCTGACCTGGTGGTTGATGTGGTGGATGCATCCAACCTGGACAGGAACCTCTACCTGGCGGTCCAGTTCAAAGAACTCGGTGTTCCGTTGCTTATCGCTCTCAACATGATGGATCTGGCTGAAACACGCGGAATAAGCATTGACCCGGAAGAGCTTTCCCGTTTGATGGGAGTGCCGGTGATACCCATGGTTGCACGATCCAACAAAGGTATCAAGAAACTCCTCGATAAAGTCGTTGAAGTTGGAACCCAGGCTCGGGAATGGGAACCTGCAGTCATTACTTATGGCAGGGACATCGACCAGAGCCTCACTGAGATAGAGGAAATCGTGCAATCCAGTGAAGTGGGCGGCAATAAGTATCCAGCACGTTGGCTGGCTATAAAGTGTCTTGAGGGAGACAGCCAGATCCTGGGATTTCTTGAAAAGGAGCCGGAATCCGGTTCAAGAATTGAAAAAATCTGTACCCGGACAGCAAAACATATAACATCCACCCTGGAAGAGGAACCTGAGGGAATCATTGCCGATTACCGTTACGGGTACATAACCGGTGTTACCAAAAAATGCCTCAAAAGAAAAATCGAATCCCGTCTCAATCTTTCGGATCATTTTGACCGGATCCTCACAAACCGTATTCTGGGGCCACTTATCATGGTTCTTGTCCTATACGGCATCTACAGTATCACCTTCTACGTAAGCGAGGCGCCGGTGTATTGGCTGGAGAGTCTTTTCGGCCTGCTCAAGCAAGGAGTATCCCTGGTGATTCCCGCCGGGAACCTCCAATCCCTTATTGTGTCGGGAGTTATTGACGGCATGGGAGGCGTCCTGGGATTTGTTCCGTTGATCATGTTCATGTTTCTCGCCATCGCCGTTATGGAAGACTCTGGATACATGGCCAGGGTGGCCTATATGCTTGACCGGGTGCTCCGGTGGTTCGGTCTCCACGGGAATTCCGTTATGGCTCTGATCGTGAGTGGCGGTATTTCAGGAGGGTGTGCGGTGCCCGGCGTCATGGCAACCAGGACCCTGCGGGACCCCAAAGAGAGAATCGCTACCCTTCTGGTTTTGCCTTTTATGAATTGCGGGGCCAAACTGCCTGTGTATGCAGTTCTCATCGCTGCCTTCTTTCCCCATAACCGGGCGCGCATGCTTTTTCTTCTTACCATGCTCTCCTGGGCCTTTGCCCTTTTTGCAGCGAAGCTTATTCGTGCCACGGTCCTGAAAGGACCCAAGACGCCTTTTGTCATGGAACTCCCCCCGTACCGGGCCCCGACAATAAAAGGACTGTTCATTCATACCTGGGAGAGGACTTGGCAGTACATCAAGAAAGCCGGTACGGTTATTCTGGGAATATCCATAGTGCTCTGGGCCATGATGACATTCCCGGGGCTCTCAAAGGAGCAGGTCAGGACTTTTTCCGAACGTGCAGGCGCGCTCGAGAAGGCGTTCCTGACCGCCCCTCATGTGAAGGATTTCCTGAAGAATCCGCAGGACCTGGACAGCCTGAACAACCTCTATCTCCGGTACCGCTCGGCCAGACAACAAGGGAATAAAAACAACTTGGTCAAACTGGAGAAAGCCCGGCTGTTTCCCCTGGTACAAACGGCCGTTGTTATTGAAGAGGCACGTTCCTGGCCTGAAATTCGACAAAAGGAGTTGATCGCTGTTGCCAGGCGATACCTTCAATTACAGAAAAATCTGAAAGAGATCGCAGCCGAGAAACAACTGGCCCGGCTGAATCGCACTGTTGCGGGATGGATTGGGCGCAGTCTGGAGGCTGTAACCCGTCCCTTGGGATTTGACTACCGGGTCAATATAGCCC
>DREN01000290.1 GCA_011051075.1 Deltaproteobacteria bacterium
GTACGGATTCCTCCCTGCTCTGAAGCGGTAATCCAACTAAGGGGACGTTCCATGTCGTGATGGAATCTTTTGTTGCGTCCTTTGGAAAAGAGGCCCCCACGGACTAAGCGCAACCGCACAGGTCGAAAAATTTCAAACTGACCACCATCCGTCAGCAACCCTGTGTCCGCTTCACCTAAGTATACCCCTCTTTGATTTACCTATGAAGTTCAGCAACATCTCTAATTCAGGGATCGGTTCAAGCTCCAGTCTGACCTGTGCTACCCCCTTTTTCAGATTCCTGTTTTTCCGCCAGAGGATGGAGTAGGCCTTCTTAAGCACGTTGATGGTCTCCTGGGAGAAGCCCCTGCGGATCAATCCCTTCTGATTTACTCCGTACAACCGGGCCCTGGGGCCCGCGGTGATCATAAAGGGGGGCACGTCCCTGTCGATCCCTGCCATGGCCCCCAGATAGGCGTGGGCCCCTATGCGCACAAACTGCTGAACAGCGAGAAAGGCACCTAAAATGGCGTACTCTCCCACCTGGACGTGACCTCCCAGGGTAGCCCCGTTGGTCAGGATGACGTTATCGGCGAGACGGCAGTCGTGGGCAACGTGGGCATAGGCCATGAGGTAGGTCCTGTTGCCTATCACCGTTTCCCACTCCTCCTTTGTGGTGGCCCGGTTGATGGTGACGTACTCCCTTACCACGTTGTCATCACCCACTATCAGACGAGTGTCCTCGTTGTCATAGCCGGTGTCATGTGGTGCCGTGCCAAGGGAGGAGAACTGATATATCCGGTTTCTCTCGCCGATGCGGGTGTTCCCCTCAATTACCACGTGAGGCCCTATCTCCGTATCCCGGCCGATGACCACCTTGCCTCCCACCGTACTGTAGGGGCCTATCCTTACCCCGGGGCCTAACTCAGCACCTGGGTTGATCACAGCCGATGCATGGATGTCTCTTTTTTCAGCCATTTATCACCCTCAACCTTCAGCCGTGGAGCCCATCAGCCTATGGCCGCCACCAGATTTGCTTCGGCGACAAGCTCGCCCTCCACCAGGGCCTTTCCCGCCATCTTCCAGATCCTGGATCCCGTTCTCAGGGCATGATTTTCGAACCTGATCTGATCTCCCGGAACAACGGGCCGTCTGAATTTTACCTTGTCCATGGCCATAAAAAAGATCTCTCCCATCTCTTTCCGCTCCATTACCCCAGGGATCGACAGACGGGCAAGCACCCCTCCCACCTGTGCCATGGCCTCGATAATAAGCACCCCCGGCATAATCGGGTTGCCGGGAAAATGCCCCTGGAAAAAGGGCTCATTGGCCGTGACGTTCTTTATGCCCACCACCCTCTTGTTGAACTCCATTTCTATGACCCTGTCAACCAGCAGAAAAGGGTATCGGTGAGGAAGGATCTTGATGATATCCTCATAATTCAGGGGAAGATCAATCTTCAAGGGAAGCTCCATGATTATCCACCCTCCTTCTTTAATCCCTGCTCTATTTTTTCAATCCTTTTTTCAAGATCTCGCAGGCGCTTGTTCATCTCCGGGAGCCTTGGAATAACCCTTGTTATCCTGAGGTTAAGGCGATGGGAGATGGCAGGTGTTCCTGAGACTACCTCACCCGGAGAGATGGATTTCACAACACCCGACTGTGGCGCAATCATGGCCATATCACCGATCTCGATATGATCCGCGGTACCTACCTGCCCCCCCATGACAACCCCGCGGCCGATACGGCAGCTCCCCGATATCCCTGCCTGGGCAACAACTATTGTTCCCTCTCCTATCATCACATTATGGGCTATCTGCACCAGGTTATCTGTTTTTGTGCCTTCCTTTATCCATGTCTTTCCCAAGGCGGCCCGGTCAATACAGTTGTTCGCGCCGATCTCCACATGGTCGTCGATCTGGACTATGCCGGTCTGGGGAATCTTGACCGCGGAAGATCCATCCCTTACAAAACCGAAGCCATCACTCCCTATGACAGTGCCGGAGTGGAGGATCACATGGTTTCCAATGAGGCAGTCCCGCAGGATGGTCACGTTTGGATATACGATGGTTTCCCTCCCGATCTTTACCCCTTCGCCTACGTATACCCCGGGGAAGATGGTGGTACCATCCCCGATCTCCACCCCCCTTCCCACATAGACCATGGGGAAAATCGAAACATCCTTGCCTATGAGGCTCTCCTCGTGGACAACGGCGTCCGGGCTGATCCCCGGGTACCTGTTCAGGGGAGGGGCGAAAAGGGACGCCACCCTGGCATAGGCCAGTTCAGGGTTAGGGACCACCACCTGCACACCTTCAAAGGATGGGTCATGACCGGAGATCAGGAGGGCCCCGGCCCTGGTTTTCCTCAAGGCATCCCTGTATCGTCGGTCTGCAAAAAAAGAGAGCTCTTCCGGTCCCGCATCATCTAACGAGTTTATCCCTGCAATGGACAACTCCCCGTTCCCGTGGATCTCCCCCCCCACAAGCTCAGCGATTTCTTTAAGCGTTATCTCCAAATCCCGCCATCTCCTGCTACTTCATACTGTCGTAGGCCTTGGTGACCTGGTCGGTGATATCTATGGCGTCATTGTAGTAGATAAGACCCGTTGTGCCTGCCTCCAGGATGATGGTGAAGCCTTCCTTTTTGGACATCTTTTCCACAATCTGTTCTATCTCTCTTCCAACCTTTCTGGTGGCCTCAAATTCCGCGTCCTTCATCTCCTGAGTGACTTCACCGTACATATACTTATAATGCCGGCTCATCTTGCCCAGTTCATTCTGTTTGTCTTCTTTGGCGTCAAGGCTGAGCATCATACTCTGCTTTCTCAGCTCTTCCTCCACCTTGGCTATCTGTGCCCTTTCAGCATCCAGCTTTTTCTGCAAGGCGTTGAACCTCTTCTTCAACTTCTCCCTGACCTTCTGGAACCTGACGGAGTTCTGTTGAAGCGCCTTCATGTCAAGGACTCCTATCCTGACTCCTCCCGCCAACACGATCCGACCCTGAAGACAAAAAAGCATCAAAACGCATAAGAATGACAGACTGACTCTTTTCATTTCCACCCTCCGTTCCCGGGTAACCCGGGATCCCGAATTATTGA
>DREN01000398.1 GCA_011051075.1 Deltaproteobacteria bacterium
ACTTTTTCAGGGTGTTCGGGAATAAAAGTAAAAAGGCAGGGTCAATGAAAGACCCTGCCTTAAACTAACAACCAGTAGTTATTCATGTGTAAGTGAGATCGTTAGGGTCAGTTAGAAGGTATGGTACGGGTCCCACTCGCCTCGATATACACATCGCCTTTGGTTTCTTTAGAATTAGGAGTGACGTACTTGCCAGTGAAGGAAAAGTCCCCTTTTATCCCTTTGAACCTACCGGTCCCCTTGATGAATTCACCCTTCCCCGTAAGCGAGAGAAGCTTGTCTCCTGGAGCTATTGCCAACTGGCCTTGATATTTTGATAAGGTTGTAGAACCGTCTTTATAGGTCAACTGGGTGTATCCCTGAAAGGGACCTTTACCTTTGGCAAAGTCAGCAGTGCCGCAGGTCAAGTAGGCTGCACATTCACCACCTTGAAAGATAGCCAGTCCTCGCCTTTGATAGATAATAAGAACATGTCCTTTTTCGCCACCGACCGGAATCGCCTCTGCCTTAGTGATGTAGCTGGTTACCTTAAACTCAAAGGGTTCTGCCGAGACCTGTGTGACAACCATTCCCGTTACCACCAGGAGAACAAACGTCAGAATTAATGCCAATATCGCTTTTTTCATGATTTCCCTTCCTCTGTCTGAGATTCCAATTGTGTGGGCAGAAAGGAGAATTGAATAGATATAACTCCCTTCTGGTTTAGAAGCATCATTGTCCGGGCGCCTCCAAGGGGCCTATCACCCCTCGGAGGCATCATATCGGAATCTTCTGGAAGCCTTTCCTCATTAATCGTTCCGGAAAATGATCACAAAAGTTGAACCTGCGGATCATCTCCTACCTCTATCCAGATAAATAAACAAATAAGAAAGCCGAACTATACCTATTATGATCTTTACGATGTCACATTTGGTCCCGCCTAATAGCGGGACTATCTTTCCGAAAGGTGAAAATGCCGAAAGAGAGGGGCAACAGGGAATGTTGAGACCCGTGGCTTTCCGTCCTCATCTCGCGATGGGTTTGGCTCTGTGTATAAAAAGATTCGAACTCCCAACAAGTCAGGCTATACCCTGCCGGGAGCAGGGCATATACATTTTGAGGTGCTTTTTCATGGGGAACCTCCTGAATAGAGGTTGAATGAATGGTGGGAATAGCTACATTTCTCTAAAAGTAATGACAAACACCATTATGTCAAGCAAAATCGGGTCCAGGGGTCTGTTGAGAGGGAAAGATCGATCCTTGGCATGGATGATTTTTCACTGGGCTTGCCCCAGGTGATCGTGACAGGGGGAGCGCAGGGTGACTGAGCCCCAAGGCCCCTGGATCTACCGGTTTAGCCACCCTCGTAGGTGTTTCATCTCCATATTTACGGTTCAGATTTGCCGGGGTATCATTGCCGACGGAACAGAGAGATCTACCTCAGGTAGATGGGGTTTGAAAAGATCCAGGGCCGGGGACCAAAAAGGGGGAGGGGGCGAAAGACCTCCACCCGGTAAACGCCTCCCTCCCTGATATGACATGACCCCCTGGTGCCCCTCCACCTGTTGATAACCGCCCCGTCCCTCAAGAGCCTTATTTCTCCCCTGTGCGGTACCTGGATGCGGATTATGCCACGCTGAAATCCAACCTCTTCCCCCATGGTCACGGGGGTCCCTTTTTCAGGCACAAAAAAGAACCTGAATCCACGGGCAGGGGCGAGCCTGTTGTTGGCAATGAACGACCTGCCCTGTCTTATTGCCCCGTATATGCGTGCCCTGTCTCCATGAAAATCGCCGGTCAGGGGCTTATCCATCAGGAGATGCACGTTTATTGATCCAAGGGTATAGCTGTAGGGGAGGGGTTTGAAGCGCAAGGGTCCCCATTGGAACCATGTGCCGTGGGCATCGGAGCCCCCCACTGCCGGGACCTTTCTGCGGGCGTTTTGGTCGTCCCAGAAGCGAAGGGTTTGCCGGCTGGGTCCTTTAAGGGTGGCGGTCTTGAACAGGAGGAAAAAAAGGCCTGTCAGAGGGCCTGTGACCCGTTCCTTCCATCGGGAGGAGAAGTTCCAGATGCAGATCCCGGTGTAGCCGGTAACTGAGAGATCATTCCAGGTATAGGCTATGGAATTTTCCCTGAAGGGCATCCCCTTTTCAAATGGATGGGCAATAAAGCCGAACCCCCCCTTCCTGTTTACAAGGTCGATAACCGACTGAGGAGTCAGGTCCTGATCCCTCAGGAGATCGGGAAGGTCAAAGGCCAGATAGTGATGGTATCTCATCCCTATTTCCTGACCCATGAGGACCATGACCCCCTCGTAATAACCCTCATCCTCAAGATGAACGGACTGTGTCATATGGCTGTGATCATTGAGGATGATAAAATCGAGCATCAGGGATCCTGCTGTACGGGCGATCTCTCGCACAGTCCCTTCTCCGTCTGAGTAACGGGAATGGATATGGAGGTTGCCCACATATTCATGGATATTTGTGTTGTCGTAGTTCACGGTTCAGGTGCGCCTTTCTTTGGGGATCTTGGGCTGGATCCGCCTGGTGCTGCTTCCCATTTAAAGGGGGCTCAGTCGTTAAGATGCTGATTCACGTAGGTCGCCAGGATCTCTGCCGTGGCTTCAGGTGGCCGGCTGAGAAATAATGATCTACGGTGGAATGGGCCATCACATGGGCAATAATCCCCTCGTCAACGTCGTCCTTGTTAATCTGGCGAAGCTTCGCCTCAAACCGACGAGTTGAGGAAAAATAGTAGCCCGTTGCTTGAGGCGAAGCGATGCTGGATACTGGATGCTCGATGCTGGAAAAAGGAGATGCTCATCAGTTTTACCCGGGAATCGAATCAATTTGTTGAGGTCCCTTTTGTATGGCTTAAAAGATGAAAAAGAATTCCTTGTTCCATATAGTATCCAGAAACGAGCATCCAGTCCCGCCATGACGGGATTAACTCATAACAATCATCGCCGATTCTAAAAACTCGGCTCAAAATTCACGATCTTGGACTATATAGACGGTTAGATGGTTTTCACCTGTATCCGGAATGGCCTTTCAGCTCTTTCAGGAGGACCGGGATGAAGGTCTCCAG
>DREN01000280.1 GCA_011051075.1 Deltaproteobacteria bacterium
GGAGTAGAGGGACGTACTTCACATTTCCATATTCTGCTTGCGAAGTCTACTTGACCATGATAGAAGTCTTTCATGCCGAGACAAGCAAGGCTAGATGCCCCAGGGGCGCTGCACCATGTGATTGCGCGGGGAAACGAAAGACGAAGAATCTTCGAGGATACGCAAGGAGCCCCTTTTCACACGGCCCTTCCCCTCATGGCCCCTGTTCTCAGCCATTGTGGGGACTCAGGGTCTTGCCGTCCTCATGTGTGCCTGGGGCTGGCTGGTTCCGCCCCTGCCGTGGGCCTTGATAGGCCTTGTATGGGCGTACAACTTCGTCTGGATGTTCATACAAGACCTTGTAAAGATGGGTGTGTACCGCCTGATAGAGGACCGGGCCGCCTACAGGCGCAGATTCCTGAACATGATCAATCAACCCCTGCATGGTCACAGACCGGTGGGACCTTGACGGAAAGCAGACCCGGAGATAAAGAGGTAGAATAATGGATTTGCCAAAAAAAAAGACCAAGATCGTCTGCACCATCGGCCCTGCCAGTCGGTCCAGGGAGACCCTGGAGCAGATGATCAGAAACGGCATGAACGTGGCGCGCCTCAACTTCGCCCACGGTGATTTCGACACCCACGGGCAGCTCATATCCCGTATCCGTGCCGCCGCAGAGACCGTGGGTGAGAGAGTGGCCATAATGGCCGACCTGCCGGGGCCCAAGATGCGCATAGGCCGCCTTACCGAGGAGCCCATCGAACTTAAACGTGGCCAGACCTTCATCCTGGTACCGGGCCCTGCCCAAGGCGATCAGAAGCGGGTGTCCATCAGCTTTGAAGGACTGCCCGGCGCTGTCCGGCCGGGAGATACCATCTTTCTCAACGACGGGCTTGTGCAGTTAAGGGTGGAAAGGGTGAAAGGCGAGGAGGTACACTGTCTGGTAATGGTGGGGGGACAGCTCAGGTCCCACAAGGGAGTAAATTTCCCCGGCATTGATCTGGGGATCAGCGCTTTTACGGAACGGGACCATGAGTGTCTGAAATTCGCCCTTGAACATGGTGTTGACGCTGTGGGAGAGTCATTTGTGCAGGGCCCTGACGATATGCTGGCCCTCCGCAAGGCCGCCTCCCAGGCAGGGCACACCCCCTTCGTTATTGCCAAGATAGAGCGCTCCATGGCACTGGAAAACATAGACGCTATCCTGGAAGTGGTGGATGGCATTATGGTTGCCAGGGGAGACCTTGGTGTGGAGGTCCCCATAGAGGAGATAGCCGTCGTACAGAAGGGCCTCATCCGCAAGGCCAACTTGGCGGGAAAACCGGTCATAACCGCCACACAGATGCTCGTGTCCATGGTAAACAACCGCAGGCCCACCCGGGCCGAGGTGGCCGACGTATCCAACGCCATCCTGGACGGGACCGACTGCGTCATGCTCTCCGAGGAATCGGCCTCCGGGGCCTACCCTGTGGAGGCGGTAAAGGTAATGAGCCGCATCGCCGCCATTACAGAGGAACATTTCAGGGATCAGGCAGTGAACCAGGCACTTACCGCCGTTGAGACAGGGAGAGAGATAAGCGTGGAGGACCTCATATCCATGAGCGTCTATACCACTGTGCAGCGTCTCACCCCTGCCGCAGTTGTTACTCCCACCAAGACAGGGACAACTCCCAGGCGAGTCACCCGTTTCCGTCTCCCGGTGTGGATCGTGGGAATGAGCCGGAGTGAGCGCACATGCCAGGAACTGCAGTTCTCCTACGGCGTCTTCCCCGTACATAAGACGGATAAGGATGCGGACTGGGAAACCTACGCCCGCAAGGGGCTTGCACGTCTTGGCTTGACCCGGGGACTTGCCATCCTTACCCAGGGGCCGTCTGAGGGGCAGATGGGAGGCACCAACCGTATGGAGATCATAGACCTTGACCAGCCCCCATCTCCATGAATTCAGAGATCAGAAGACCCTCTGCCACCAGCTCGCCCAGCGCATAACCACCGACCTGCAGGGAGCTCTCGATGCACGGGGCAGGGCCTCTGTTGTGGTATCCGGAGGACGAACGCCCGTACCCCTATTCACGGCCCTTGCCAGGATACCCATAAAATGGGACAGGGTCTTTATCACCCTCGCCGACGAGCGCTGGGTGGAGATCCATGACCCGGACAGCAACGAGACCCTGGTACGTGAACACCTGCTCCATGGTCATGGGGAAAAGGCCCGGTTCAGGGGGCTGAGGAACGACCGCTCCCCACGAGAGGATGACCCTCACCCTTCCCGCGCTTCTCCACTCCCGCCTGATCTATCTCCACATATCCGGCAGGGAGAAGCAGAGGGTGTATGAGATGGCCATGGCAGGGGGGGAGGTTGAAGAGATGCCGATCCGGGCCGTGCTGAACCAGGAAAAGGTGCCGGTCCATGTCTACTGGGCACCGAACGGGACATGAAACTTCCGGTCCATCCCCTTTTTCCAGGTTATCGCACCAGGATAAGCCTCACATCCATCACGTTGGTTTCGGTGGGTCCGGTTATGAGGAGATCCCCTGTCTTTTCAAAAAAACGGTAGGAATCGTTATCAGCGAGAAAGGCAGATGCCTCCAGGCCTGCATCTTTTCCCCGTCCTACCGTCATGGGGTCCACAATAGCGCCGGCCGCCTTTGTGGGTCCGTCGTCCCCGTCCGTTCCCCCACTCAGCACAGCCACCCTTGGTGGAAGTCCGTCCAGATCCAGGGCCGCCCTGAGGCAGAACTCCTGGTTCCTTCCTCCGAGACCCTTTCCCCGAATGGTCACCGTGGTCTCACCCCCTGAAATGATGCAGGCAGGAGGAGATATGGGGAGTCCTGTCTTCAGGATCTCCCTGGCGATGGCCGTGTGGACCCTTGCCACCTCCCTGGTTTCACCCTCCACCATGGAGGAGAGGATCAGGGTGTTGTATCCAAGTGCCCGGGCCTTCTGTTCGGCGGCCCTCAGCGCCAGGATATTGCTGCCTATTATGAAGTTGTGGACCGAATCGAATATGGGATCGTCCGGTTTTGGAGTTTCGGGCACAAGGCCTTCCAGCCCCTTCCTCAGATAGGAC
>DREN01000326.1 GCA_011051075.1 Deltaproteobacteria bacterium
CATATCCCCTTGCCCCCGGGGAAACCATCGATTATCAGTTCGGGTTTACCGATATCACCACCTGCCTTGCCGCACAAAGGATACTGTTCAACTCGCGCACCCACTTTGAGGCCTTTTTCACGGCCCTGCCTGGGTTTTTGAAGATGATGCCCGAGCACCGGCCCCTCTGGGTCGTTGACGAAATCCGTTCAAAGTCCGGGGTCCTCTATCCCGGGTGCAGATTTCCATCAGCGGAGGAAGATTTCCCCGCTCCTGAATCATCGAGCCCCCTCATCGTATGGAACCACAGGTGGGAGTTTGACAAAAACCCGGGAGATTTTTTCCAGGCCGTTGACGCGGTCCTTGACCGTGGCCTCGATTTTCAACTTGCCCTCCTGGGCGAGAACTTCCAGGCGGTACCAAAGGCATTCATCAGGGCAAAGGGGCGTTATGGAAGGCGTATCGTGCAGTACGGATATGTGGAGTCAAGGGAATCCTACTACACCTGGCTGAAGCGGGGGACCATTGTTGTCAGCACTGCTACCCAGGAGAACTTCGGGATCTCCGTTGTGGAGGCGATCCGCCACGGCTGCATCCCGCTCCTTCCCCGCAGGCTCTCCTATCCGGAGATCATCCCCCAATCCTTTCACAACGATTTCCTTTACAGAGATCAAGGTGACCTGATAGAAAGGCTTGCGTCCCTTATCCGCGATCCTTTAAGGCACAGGGAGCGGGTGAAACGGCTCTCCCGCGAAATGGGGCGTTATTCGTGGGAGCGAATGATAGGAGAGTACGATAAGGAACTGCGTTTTTTAGGAGAGATGAAGCATGCTGGAAGAAAGGAGAGGCGAGGTGAACGTTATGAAACTTAAAGTCTTGCTTAAAGGATGTTTTCCACCTATTCCTACGCCCTTCGATTCTCAGGGACATGTGGACCATGATAACCTGGCCCGGAACCTTGAGACATGGCAGAAGACACCACTTAAGGGGTTCGCAGTGCTCGGCTCAAACGGCGAGGCCGTGCTGCTCAGAAGGGACGAGAAGATCGAAACCTGGAAGACAGCGGGTCAAGTTATCGACAAGGACCATCTCTTTATCGCGGGCACGGGGTGCGAGTCCACCGGAGAGACCCTGGAACTTACAGAAGAGGCTGCCCGCCTCGGCGCGGACGCGGTCATGGTGGTCACGCCCCACTACTACAGGCCCAGGATGGATCATAAGGCCCTGACAGGGCATTACACCGCGGTCGCGGACAGGTCACCCATCCCCATCATCCTCTATAACGTCCCAGCCTTCACAGGGATAGATCTGGGCGCGGAAACGATCGTGGAACTCGCCCAACACCCTAACATCATGGGACTCAAGGAGAGCTCCGGCAACCTGGCGAAGATCGGGGAGGTTGTTTACAGGGGCGGTGAAGATTTTCAGGTGCTGGCGGGTTCGGGGAGTTTTCTACTGCCCGCACTCTCGGTAGGAGCGGTGGGCGGGGTTATGGCCCTTGCCGCGGTGGCGCCTGAGGCCCTGGCTGAAATTGTGGAATGCTTTCAAGATGGTGACCTGAAAACCGCCCGTGACATCCAGCTCAGGCTCATAGGGGCCAACGCGGCCGTAACCAGCAGGTTCGGGATTGCGGGCCTTAAAGCGGCCCTTGACCTTACAGGCATGTACGGAGGCCCTTTACGTCCTCCCCTGCTCCCCCTTGGCAAAGAGCAAAGGGCAGTTCTCGAAAAAATCCTGGTAACGGCGGGGATCTTATAAAGAAGCCGAACCGGCCCCGGCCAAAGATAGATAAGGCTCCCGGGGTCCAGGGCTCGGGTTTGGATTCGCCGTCTGCCTGAGCTCATGGACTGGAGATCGAACTCTTCCCAGTATCGTATTCACCTGTAGCCCGGCGAACTACCTGTTGCCGGGATAAGAGAGGTTTCATGGGCCTACTCTACCGGTTCTATACCATTTTCACAGGCGGGATCTTCCTTCTCCTCTCTCCGGCCCTCTTCCTATACGCGAGGTTGAGCAGGTCCCCTAAACCCCATGTCACAGAGCGCCTCGGGTTCATGCCCGGCGCAGCCAGGAGGCCTCCTGACGGTGGTCCCAGGATCTGGATTCACGCCGTGTCTCTCGGCGAGGTAAGGGTGGGCCGGGCCATTGCAGAGGCCCTCAAGGGGATCGTCCCCGGCCTTTCCCTGGTTATCTCCTCAACCACCCCCCATGGGCGCAGCCTTGCAAGGGAGATCTTTGAACCGGATGTGCCCGTTGTGTACGCGCCCCTGGACGTTCTGATATCTGTCCGAAAGGCCCTTTCCCTGATCAGGCCCGATGCCATGGTTTTCCTCGAGACCGAGATCTGGCCCGCCTGGATCAGGGAGGCCCGGCGCATGGGCATAACCACGGCCATCGTAAACGGCAGGATATCGGTGAGGTCCATTGACGGGTATCTGAGGCTGCGCCCCTTTTTCAGAGAGGTCCTGAAAAACGTTGACCTTTTCAGCATGATCCTTGAAGAGGACTCGGCCCGTATCAGGGCGATGGGGGCCGATCCGGCAAAAATAGAGATAAACGGAAACGCCAAGTACGACCTTCTTGCCGCGTCCCCTGATCCAGCCGTGGAGACGAAGATGAGGCAAGTCCTGAACCTGGCACCCGCTGAGCGGGTGATCGTGGCGGGCAGTACCCGCAGGGGGGAGGAGGAGATGATCCTGACCGCATACCTGGAGGCCGTTAAAAGGTTCCCTGATACGATCCTTATCCTGGTGCCCAGGCATATTGACAGGGCATCTGAGATCGGCGCGCTCATAGCCGACCGGGGCCTTGGGTATCAGTTAAGGACGGAAATCGGACCGGGCAGGAGGGAACGAACCGAAAAGATAGTGATCATCAACACCTTTGGGGAGCTGTTCAACATCTACAGCGTGGCCACCGTGGTATTCTGCGGCGCCAGCCTGGTACCCCTTGGCGGACAGAACCCCCTTGAACCGGCGGCATGGGGAAGGCCGGTACTCTACGGCCCATCCATGGAGGATTTCCAGGACGCGAAGGAGCTCTTAGA
>DREN01000395.1 GCA_011051075.1 Deltaproteobacteria bacterium
ACCGAGCGTCAGGGTCTCCAGGGTCTCTTTCCAGGGCCAGATCTTCCTCACCGAACCTATCATCAGCCCGGTGAGAAACGCCACCATCAGATCATGGTACCTGTTAAGGAGCCACGTGAGAAGGCGGGAGAAGGCGACGATGCCTGCGCAGGCCCCGGCCGCCACCACAAAGAGGACGAGGAAATCCCTCCCAGTGACGGCCTGAAGCACGTACTGATACTTGCCCATGAGGACCAGGATAAAAGAGCCTGAGATGCCGGGCAGGATCATGGCACAGATGGCCACTGCCCCTGAAACAAAGAGAAACCAGAGATCATCGGGGGTGGTTCCGGGTACAAGCCCTACCAGGATATAGATCCCTGTTGCACCGCCGGTCAGGGAGAGCCATGTGGGGACCCGCCATTTCTCAACGCGCCGGCTGACAGTGATCACCGAGGCCAGAATCAACCCAAGGAAGAAAGACCAGATGAGTACCGGCCTGTTCTGGAGGAGCCATGAAAGGCCCTTTGAGAGGGTGAATATGGCCGTAAGGATACCTATCCCCACCGACAGAAGGAACTCCCACGAAACATGACCCATAAAGGCCCTGAGCCTGAAGGCGGCTATGAGCCTCAGACCACTCAAGTCAAAGGACTTTATGGCGTTGAGCAGGTCCTCGTAGATGCCGAGGATAAAGGCCATGGTTCCGCCTGAGACCCCGGGCACCAGATCGGCAGCCCCCATGCAGAAACCCTTGGAAGCCAGAACAAGATAGGCGAAAAAGGGCCTCTTAGCGGACCTGGTCCGGCTGTTCATGAACATAGGATCTGGTTTCCCCCCCATCAGCGAACCGCTGCTTGCCACGCAAGTACGATGGTGAAGGCCCCCACGGCCCAGCAGTAGGGGGCGAAGTAGTAGAAATGGCCCTTTCTGACCATTCCCATGAGGAGCTTAAGGGCCATAAAACCCACCAGCGCGGCAGAGGCAAAGCCCCAGAGAATCGAGACAAGACACACCTTTTCTATGGCCCCCGCCTCAAACTGGAGCAGAAGAGCCCCTATGATTGCCGGAATGGAGAGGAGAAAGGAGAACCGGCCGGCCAGATCCCTGTTCAGGCCCAGGAGGAGTGCGCAAACGATGGTGGAACCAGACCGGGAGATGCCGGGTATGATGGCAAGGCCCTGGGCCGTGCCTATGGCCAGGGCCGCAAGGGGACCGACACGGGTCAGTGCTCCGCGGTCAGCAGGTATGAACTTTGTCAGGCCGGTAATAATCCCGGTTATCACCAACATCACCCCCACGGTGCTCACAGAACCGAACATCCGTTCCAGGGGCGTCTTGAAGGTTATTCCTATGAGGGCCGTGGGAAAAGATCCCACCACCACCATTAAAGCAAGGGAGGCGTAAGATCCGGGCCTGTCCCCGCGTCCCTTCCCCGACACCGCCATGCCCCACAGCTCTTCCGCCATCTTCCTGAGGTCGGAACGGAAATAGACGCAGACGGCCAGCAGGGTCCCCAGGTGGAGGGCCACGTCCAAGAGGAGCTCGGGCTCCTTGAAGCCAAGGATGTTCTTGAAGATCACCAGATGGCCTGAACTGCTCACGGGCAGAAACTCGGTAAGGCCCTGGACAACGCCCAGGAGTATGGTCTCAACACTGGTCATGGGTCATCCCTGAAAAATCGATATCCTGCAATTACCAGATGGCCGCACCCGTTGGCAAGGACAAACCCTCAATCAGCACGGACGCCGTTGAGGAAGATGTGCAGCCGGGCCGGGTCTACCGTGAGATCAACGCTCTTCCCAGGCCTGAGGGTAGCGTCCTTGGGCACCCGGAAGGTGAGGGATTCATCACCAATCCTGGCGTGCACATATTTTTCAGAGCCCACGTGGGTGACCATCTCCACCCTCGCCTGGAGCCCCCCCTTCCCAACCGTGTCGATGTCAACGTCCTCGGGACGAAGGCCAACTTCCGCCTCCTCCCCTTGGGCCAGACCTGCGCCCCTTGGCCCTATGTCAATGGAAAATCTCCTACCCTGGAAGGTGTACTCCCCTTCCCTGTGAACGATTACCCCCCTGTAGAGGTTCATCTCCGGGGACCCGATAAAGGTGGCCACAAAGGTGTCTTTGGGGAAGGAATATATGGTCTCGGGGCTTCCCGCCTGCCGGACCTCCCCGTCCCTCATGACAACCACCTTTTCGCCCAGGGTCATTGCCTCCACCTGATCGTGGGTGACGTAAAGGATGGTGGCCTTCAGGCGGCGGTGCAGCTCCTTGAGTTCAAGGCGCACGTTGGCCCGGAGCCGGGCGTCCAGGTTGCTCAGGGGCTCATCTAAGAGAAAAAGCCTCGGCCTACGTATGAGGGCTCGGCCCATGGCCACCCTCTGACGCTCTCCACCGGACAGGTCCCGGGGCTTCCGGTCCAGGATGTGGTCAATCCCAAGTAAGAGAGCGGTTTCCATGACCCTCTTCCGTATGGTTTCCCTTGGAACTTTGTGCATGCGCAGTCCGAAACCTAAATTTTTCGCCACGGTCATGTGGGGATAAAGGGCGTAGTTCTGAAAGACCATGGCCACGTTCCTGTCACGGGGGGCAAAAGAATCCACAGATCGACCGTCGAGGGCAACACTACCCCTGTCCTGTGGCAAAAGACCCGCGATAATGTTCAGCAGGGTGCTTTTTCCACAGCCTGAGGGCCCTAATAAGACGCAGAACTCGCCGTCTTCCACGTGGAGATCCACTTCGGAAAGGGAAAAGGCCTTTCCGAAGGTCTTGGAGATCCCTTTAAGGGTGAGAGAGGCCATTTCTTACCCTTTCATGGCCCCGGAGGTCATCCCCCGAACCAGGTATCGTTCGAAGAAAAAAAAGAGGACCAGGATGGGGCCGGTAACCAGTATGGACGCTGCCATTACCAGTTGTTTGGAGAGATGAACGCTGCCCGCCAACTGGACTATTCCCCTGGAAAGGGTGAACTTCCGGGGATCGTCCAGAAACATGAAGGCAAAGAGGAACTCGTTCCAGGCGATCATGAAGGTGTAGAGGGC
>DREN01000143.1 GCA_011051075.1 Deltaproteobacteria bacterium
CCCGGTAGGGAAGCATGGCAAAGCCCCAGGCCAGGAAAATAACCACCACGCCGCTTCCCCGGTAGGCCCCCGCGTTATTAATGACCCTGAACTGCTGGGCCATAAGGGTCCCGTCCTTTTTTACGCCGGTCTTGATCTCCACTATCAGGGGCTGGCCGTGGCGGTACGCGGAGAAGATCTCTTCCCTTGAGGCGACCATTTTAACGGGACGGCCCGTTTTCATGGAAAGGAGGGCGGCACAGAACTCGTGGGAAAAAAGATCGATCTTTCCCCCGAAGGCCCCACCCACATAGGCCTTCTGAATCCGCACCCGGGAAAAGGGGAGCCCGAGGGTGCGTGCAAGCTTCGCCCTTTTGATGAAGGGTCCCTGGGAGGAGGTCCACACGTTGAGCTTCCCGTCAGGCTCAAAGCTGGCCATCGTTGCCTGCGGCTCTAAGTAGCCGTGGGTCCTCAGGTGGCTCTCAAACCGGTCCCGGCGAACATAATCAGAATTGGCGAATCCTGTCTCAACATCACCCCACCCGGAGGCGGTCCTGCCTGCTATGTTGTGAAACGGGCCCTCCACCTTTGGATGGGTGGGGTGGATTTCAGGGGCATCCGGCTTCATGGCCTCTTCAGCGTCAAACACGGCGGGAAGGGGCTCGTAACCCACTTCAATAAGGTCAATGGCCTCCTCAGCCACATAGGGGTCTGTGGCGGCCACGGCAGCCACCTCTTCACCCACAAACCGTACCCTGTCCGTGGCCAGGGGATACTGGTCGGGCGGGTACCTCGGGGTTTCCACAAAGCCGTGCATAACACCAAGGGTATCCCGGGCCGTAATAACGGCCTTGACCCCGGGCAGTTTCAGGGCACGTGAGGCGTCAATGTTCAGAATCCGGGCATGGGGATGGGGGCTGCGGAGTATTCCACCGGTGAGCATGCCCCTCGATTCCAAATCCACCGTGTACACGGCACGTCCCGTCACCTTGTCCGGTCCATCCTTTCTGACTACCCTTCTGCCAACATAGTCCAGTTCAGCCATTTGAAACGCCCCCTGAATCCCCGTGTCCGGCCCGTATCTGTACTGCCTCCTCCATCGCCTCCATGATCTTGTTGTACCCGGTGCACCGGCATAGATGCCCTTCAAGGCCCTTCTTTATCTCTTCCCGGGAGGGGTGGGGGTTTTCTTCCAGCAGGGCGGTTGTGGCCAATATCATGCCCGGGGTGCAGAAACCGCACTGAACAGCCCCCTTGTGGAGAAAGGCATCCTGAACCGGGGTAAGGCCGTCTCCCCTGTCCAGGCCTTCAATGGTCTGGATCCTTTTCTCCCTGCAGTCCATGGCCAGCGTCAGGCAGGAGAGGACAGGTTCGCCCTCCATGAGGACAGTGCAGGTCCCGCACTCCCCTGTACCGCATCCCTCCTTTGTCCCGGTCAGTCCAAGGTGGTCCCGCAGCACCTCCAGCAGGGTCTCCTGCGGCTCCACGGCCAGCTCATAGACTTCATCGTTGACAACAAGTGCAAGAATCTCTTTTTCCTGCCTCTTCTTCATAATCAATTTCCTCTCCCTTTCATATCTTAGTAGCGGTTCAGGGTTTGAAGGTTAAGGGTTCCCTTTTTTAAGACTTCCGGCAGCAGATCGCAGGGCACGATCTGTCCACACCCTCACACATTCTTTAAGATACGGCCGTGAATAGCCGTGATGGGGAACGGCCTGTATCTCAGAGGCTGCCAGATCTGCCGCATGGGCAAAAAGCTCCTCTGAAAGATCCTCTCCCGTAAGGATCGACTCCGCGGCCCGGGCCCGCACAGGGGCAGACGAAACGGCTCCAACGGTTAACCTGGCCCTGGAACAGGTGGAGCCGTTATCCTCCGTCTCCAGGACAGCGGCCACGCTCAGGGTGGCAAATTCAAGACCGCCCCTGGGGCTGAGCTTAAAGAAGGCCGCTCCTCTATTATGAGGGGCCTTTGGAACGAGTATCCGGGAAAGGACCTCCCCCGGGCCCATGGCAAGGGGTTTTTCCGCCTTATTGGTGTAAAGCTCTTCAACGGGGATCTCTCGGGGAGTCTCTCCCATGATCCTGATCCTGGCCCCGAGGCTGATCAGCGGCGGGGCCGTATCGGCCATGAAGACGGCCCAGCACTTTTTGCCGCCGGTGATAAAGTAACAGATATCCCCCCCCCGCTTATAGCAGGGCTCAACAAACTGAAACCTGTGGCCCTGGTTGTAGTAGAGGCAGCGGGTCTCCTGGCAGAGATTTCCCCCCAGGGTACCCATATTCCGGATCTCCCGGGACCCAACCCCGAGGGCAGCCTCTGAAAGGATGGGGGCCCTCTCCCTGATTATGCCCGATCGGCTTATTGCGGTCAGGCTCATGAGAGGGTCCAGGGCCAGGTCTTCCCCGGGTGTGACAGATGGTGGGGAGACAGGCATGGCCTTGAGACTGATGACAAGCCCGGGTGAATAAAGCCGGTATTTCAGGCGGGGCAAAAGCTCTGTGCCGCCTGCCATGAGGGTTGCGTCAGGGTACTCCTTCAGGAGGGCGACCGTCTCCTCCAGGGACGCAGCGCTCTGGTATTTGAATCTGGGAAGATGCATTTAGGGGTCCTCATTTCTGTTCTTAGTTTTAGAATTCTCCGTCCTTTAAATGATGACTGCAAGCTCTGTACCGCAATCTCTTGCCCCTGTAACCCATTTAAATAAGGCGTAATCCTTATAAATACCCCAACCACGGGCACCGAATATGTCTCATTTACGGTAACAGTACTGCTTCTGATCAGGAGGCATCTCCTCTGCGGAACTCCCTGCCGTCTATGCCCGACTGCCTGAGAAGTCTCTGTAAAGAGGTGCGACGCATGCCGAGGGTGACGGCCGCATGGGTGATATTTCCCCTGTGAAAGCAGCAATTCTAATTTTGGTCCCAACTTCGAGATGCTGTCAGGTTATCAGCGGATGTTGGTTGAAAATCGATATGTCCGTGAAGGCAGTTAATTGATTCCCGGCAAAGGAACACAAAGGGCTTTATTCCGCCG
>DREN01000329.1 GCA_011051075.1 Deltaproteobacteria bacterium
TGAGGGAGATCACCCCCACCAGCCTTTCAAAGGCGTCTGTTACCCAGATGTAGTAGAGATTTTCCACCTCCTCCCTCTTTTGCCTGATAGATTCAATGGCGTCTCCCACTGTTGCGTCGGCCATGACCGCAACGAACTCCAGGGCCATGAGGCCGCCAGCCGTATCATCGGGGTAGGGGAGGAGCTTCTCGAGCTCTTCTGAGACCTCATCACCAACGGATTCAATGACCTCTTTTGCCCGTTCCGGCGGCAGATCTCCAACCAGGTCGGCGGCGTCATCTGAATCGAGTTCCTCCACGATCTCTGAGATGACTTCGTTGTCCAGATCTTTTACGATCCGCTCCTGAACGGGCGGTTCGATCTCCACAAGGACTTCGCCAGCCCCCTCGGGCTCAAGGAGACGAAAGATGTACAGACGCTCATCACCGCTCAAATGTTCGATCAGGTCGGCAACATCAGCGGCCCTCATCCGCGCCACCAGTCTCATAAGGGCATCGCTGTTTTCCCCGTGGATGAGGTCTTTGACCTCGTCTACGAGTTTACCGTCCAGTGTCCTGTTCTTAAAAAGGGTCAAGATCTGTCTCCATGTTTGGTCCTTCCCGGGTTGCTGAAGGGCCGTGGTCAGTCGGAGAGGCCTTTTAGTTTTTCCATGATCCGGCGGTTCAAGAGCGAAAGGTCTCCCATCTTATCCGCAATATCCTCCAGCGGAATCTCGGCCCTGGCAGCGCTCTTGTGCCCCCCTGCGAGTCCTCCCCAGGAACCGAAGAGTCTCTGTACGGTCCTGCCTGCGTCAGACCTGAAGCCGGCGTTCCTCAGAATCACGATCAGCCTGTCCTCGTATGTCCCTGTCACGATGCTCCAGTTGGCCTCTGATAGCTTCATAAAAAAATCGGCTATTATCACCAGAACATCCGGGTTGTCAACCTCCTCCATGCTGACAAAGGCGACGTTTTTTATAAGAACCAGACGCTCCATTGCGAGGCGAAAGTGGGCCAGGGTATGCTTTGATATCTCTGAAGACTCTATTTTCTTTATGATATGAATGTTTGTGAAACCGTAAAGATATCTGAACGCGTTGATATCGGCGGGCAGGGACTCCCTCACAAAGTTATCCGTATCGGTCTTGATCCCGTAAAAAAGGGCCGTTGCCAGTCTCGGGGAGGGAGTGATCCTGGCGGCCTTCAGATACTCGGTCATTATGGTAGCGTTCGCGCCGTAATCCGCCCTTATATCCACCAGGGGGGCCCTTGATGCGGGGCCTAAGCTGTGATGGTCGATAATAATGTCAAAGCAATGGGTTCTGAAGATGTCATGGTGGTGGGGCTGGGAGTCAACAATTGCCCATTTCTTTATCTTCCGCCCCCTCACTGACCGTATGCGCTGCATCTTTATCTTGAGCAGGTTGATGAAGGCCAGATTGTCGGCCCGTTCAATGGGGTTGATATGGTAGAGCATTACCCTTCTGGCCCGACGCCAGAACAGGCGTTTCAGGGCCAGGGCGCTTGAGATGGCGTCAGGATCGGCGTTGATCACTATGCCGAGGGTGTCCTCAGGCGATACCACCTCCAGAAGCCGGTGGTATCTCTCCACCGCCGTCACAGATTTGGAAAACGGGTGGTCCATGGTTTCAAGCTCCCTGAAGGTGAGTCCCGGAAGAATGCTACTTCAAACACCACCCAAAACTCAACGTAAAAGAGATCAACACCCCTATAGCCTTTAAGATAATGTTTTTGGGGTACACCCATCCATTGCCATAAAGAGAAAACCGAGGTTCATTGAGGTTAGATACCGGTCCCGCCACAGGCCGGACTGGATACTGGATGCTGGTTTCTGGATATCTGGGAGGAATCACCCCTTTTTCCAGCAAGCATCCAGGATCAATCAGATAACACCTCTGCGGACGATTTTGAACCGTGAAATGGCTACCCCAAAATATTTTTCTAAGATAGTATGTCTACCAGGGCCAGGCCCTTTCAAGGTACTGGAGGCTCGGCTCCAGATCCTCCTCACGGTGGGGTTCAAGGGTAATCAGGGGAGGGGAGGGGTGCAGGGTTCTCAGTTTCCTGAACAGGCCTAAAAAATCGATGCCTCCCTTTCCCAGGGCCCAGTGCAGGTCCTGGTCCCCTGGGTTGTCGTGAAGGTGGAGCTGGCCCAGGAATGGGTCCAGAACCTTTACCCACTCCAACAGAGAAGTGGAACTGAAGGCCGACTGGTGCCCCGTATCCAGGCAGAAACCCACCCCCAGGTCGCGGAGGCCTTCAAAGAGCTCCTTCATATCGAGCGGACCCTGCTCGTAAACGTTTTCCAGCATGAGCCTGGCGCCCTCGGAACCTGCCTGGCCTGCCATCACCGACCAGGTCTTCAGGCTGTTTTCCAGCCAGAGATCCCTCATCTCCAGGTATCTTCTGTGGTCGTAGCCGGTGTGGCACACAAGGCTCTTTGGCCTGAAAAGGGGGACCAGGGCCATGAACTGCTCCAGGCGGCGCCGGGTAAGTGCCCTCACCTTAGGATCTGGGGAGCCAGGGGACAGATCCATGAAGGGGGCATGGAGGGTAATCCCGAGACCGTGGTCGTGGAGTCGCTCTGCCACCGCCCTGAAATCTGAACGGGAGAATCGGTCCAGGGCCTGCGCGTCAAAGCCTATCTCGGGATTAAGCCTGTGGGTTATGAAGCGGTCCAGATAGGTTTCATAAAGCATGGTAAAGGGTATGTTCACCTGCACCTCTCGTGTAATTTCAAGTGGCATTTACAGACCTCCTGACATGGTAGATTGACAAGACTCTCCGATTTGTGGTAGGGTGAACGGGACTTCAGAGGTTTCGCGTTCCCTGCCCGGCATCCCAGCCACGGATCAGTGGGAGAGCGCAACTGATACACTTATAACCTTTAAGATAATGTTTTTGGGGTTTTTGATCTGAGGCCTCCGAAGAGATTTTTCCTGTGGAACTGCAAGAAATTGGAAATTTGAAACTTGATAACAACCTGAATTGTCATTTCTTTCTCAAA